>CAVBRV010000023.1:8690-21314 GCA_963597965.1 Paludibacteraceae bacterium
TGAATCAGTGATTGTTGTTGGTTGTTAGTTGTCGGTTGTTTGGCTCCAACAACCGACATCTAACAACCATCACTAATCCGATTTCTTGTCAGGGGGGAAGTGAATTAATAATTACTCACTAACTAGAAGCTCATTTTCCAGTCACTAGTCCACCAGTCACGAGTCACTCCAAAATTATAATCCAGCTTCTTTACGCAGAAGGTCTGCCTTGTCCGTATGTTCCCACGGAAGATCTACATCGGTTCTGCCGAAATGTCCATAGGCTGCGGTCTGTTTGTAAATCGGACGACGGAGGTTCAACATATCGATGATACCTGCGGGGCGAAGTTCAAAGTTTTTGCGAATGAGTTCTGCAATTTCATCATCACTGATTTTGCCGGTGCCAAAGGTATCTACGAAAATAGAAACCGGTTTGGCTACGCCAATCGCATAGGCCAACTGGATTTCACAACGGTCTGCAATGCCAGCGGCTACAATGTTCTTGGCTACATAGCGTGCTGCATAGGCCGCACTTCTATCCACCTTTGTGGGGTCCTTCCCAGAGAAAGCACCGCCGCCATGACGAGCCATACCGCCATAGGTATCAACAATAATTTTACGGCCTGTCAGACCTGCATCCCCCTGTGGGCCACCGATAACGAAACGACCAGTTGGGTTGATGAGGTACTTAGTATCTTTCAAAAATTCGGCTGGAATGGTCGGTTTGATGACATGCTGAATCAAGTCTTCATGAATCTGTTCCTGAGAAATTTCCGGGTTGTGCTGGGCAGAAATAACAATGGTGTCCACACGAACCGGTTTGCCATCTTCATATTCCACCGTAACCTGGGTCTTTCCATCGGGGCGAAGATAAGCCAAAGTGCCATTTTTTCTAACTTCAGTCAGGCGGCGAGCCAAGCGATGAGCCAGTGCGATCGGCATAGGCAGGTATTCAGGGGTTTCATTGGAGGCATAGCCAAACATCATGCCCTGGTCGCCAGCACCAATGTCATATTTATCTGCCTCATTGGCTTTGGCTTCCAAAGACTGGTCTACGCCCATAGCAATATCGGGAGACTGTTCATCGATAGCCACATTGATGCCTACACTGTCTGCATCGAAGCCATATTTGGAATCGGTATAACCAATTTCACGAATGGTATCGCGAATGATTTTCGGAATGGCTACATAGGCAGATGTAGTAATTTCTCCAAATACATGGACCTGGCCGGTAGTTACCGTGGTTTCGCAAGCCACACGACCATTGGGATCCTGTTCAAAAATCGCATCCAGAATGGCATCAGAAATCTGGTCCGCAATTTTGTCTGGATGTCCTTCGGTCACGGATTCAGAAGTGAATAATACTTTTTTAGACATGTTTTCCTCCTCGAAGAATAGATGTGCGACTGGTTATTTGCCATTTGTTGTTAGTTGCTGGTTGTTAGAATCCAAACAACCAACAACCCACAACAAACAACACAAATTCCTAAAGCATGAAAACGAACCAGTCACTATGTTAAATATTATAAACAGAATTAAAAAAACTCTCCGCACAGGGAGAGAGATAGGATCTCTCATCTGTCAGCGTATGGCTGTAGGAATTAGCACCGGTTCCTTACGGAATGGTTGCTGCAGCTTCATTGGGCCAGTCCCTCTGCTGCTCTGGATGAGTTATTTTCAATCGAGACTTATTATACTAGTTCAATCCGTTAAAAGCAAGAGCATAATAGAAAAAATTCTATTTTTTCAATTTAATAAAAGGAGACGACAAGTTGGCATCTACATATTCTACAGAAAGACCTCTGGCTTTTACATCGCCAACCATATTTTCTGCCAATTCAGCCCGTTGTTCCATATCACTACCATCTCCTAGGCGAACGGACACGCCATCTCGGGTATAGGCCATCAAGTGTGAGGAATTTCCAACATTGATTTCAGAAAACGCCTTTCGTCCTTCCGGTGTCAAATGACTTAAGAAAACGAGCGCCTTCTCCACATCTTCCTGTTCCACTTGGTCCCCTAATAGCAAATTTCCAAGCCTCTTTCCTGTAATCATAGGCACATCTGCCTTGCGCAATGCCTGCACCGAATCAATGACGACCCCCTCTTTGTCCACAATGGCATAGCTCAATTCCCCTTGTACCACCGCTAGCGGTTCTCGGTCCTCAATCTGCACCACCAGGCCAAAAGGAAATTGCCGCGTCACATGTACCTGTGCCACACGTATATCATGGCTTAGCCGTTCTTTTAAGCGGGAAGTACTGACTTGTAATACATTGACTGGCTTAGAAATACGCCCTTCAAAAATCACATCATCCACAGTGAGATTCTGCGTTCCTGAAAGTGCAATATAACCCAAGGGAATAGGCAAAAAGAGCAGTGCCATCACCAAGAGACAAATGCCCCCTGCTGCGCCGATGAGGTACTGTTTCCCACGAGAGGTATGATGTTTTTTCTTTTTGGAATGAACAGGCATAGACGGTGCTTTTGGCGGCATCGATTCTGGTTTTGTTTCTTCTATGATTTCTTCCTGTGGTGTCTCAGAAAGTGTTTCGGCCTGCTTTTCATGTTGTTCACGCCGAAAGTCATTGAAGCTTTTAAAATTATCCATACATACCCGTTCCTGTAAAAATAGGATGCACCATGGGTGCATCACTGTGAAATTCTATGTTGTTAGTTGTTAGTTGTTGGTTGTTAGGGCCAAACAACCAACAACCAACAACCAACAACCAACAACAATCGCTATTTAGTGGCTGACCAATAATTCATATAGACAGTGCTTATTGAAAAATGTTGCATAAATTTATAAATGAATAGTGTACAGATTTATACAAGTTTGAGCCAATTTCCTTGCATCGAGTTTGTTTTTTCTATAAAAAGGGGGATTGGGGTGCTTTATGAATTGTGCGCCCCTTCCACCATTACGCACTACGCACTTCGCATTACGCATTATTTCACCAAAAGCGAATGACCACTCACTAGTTAAACCTTATCCAATCCCGCTTCTAAGAGAATCTTTTCACACAAAGCGGGGAAAGAAATTCCTGCTGCTGCAGCCGCTTTGGGCACCAGACTGGTTGCCGTCATTCCGGGAATGGAATTGGCTTCCAAGATGAATGGTTTCCCCTCTTTATCAGTCTTGAAATCGAAGCGCACAACCCCGGCGCATTCTGCCATGCGATACCCTTTTTCTGCGAGCTGGCTCATTTCCTGGGTCAGTTCTTCAGAAATCGGTGCGGGCACGATGTAGTCCGTGGCTCCTTTGGTGTACTTGGAATGATAGTCATACTGCCCCGAATGAGGACAAATCTGAATGACAGGGAGTGCTTTCCCATCCAATACAGAGACCGTAAATTCGTCGCCTTCCAAGTAGGCTTCGGCCAAAATTCGAGATTCTACATGAAATACGCGATCCAAGGCAGCGGGCAAATCCTCTTTATTTCTGACAATTTCGATACCAATGGTCGACCCTTCGCAAGCAGGTTTCAAGACAACAGGCAAAGAGAACTGCTGCAATATATCCGCAGCCACTTTGTCTTTCCCGTCTTTCAAGTAGTACGGCTTAGACTCTGCCATAGGTAAATGAGCCTGTTTAAAAAGATGGCTACTCATAATCTTGTCCATGGTGATGGCACTAGACGTCACACCAGAACCGGTATAGGGAATCCGTGCCAGTTCTAGCACACTCTGCACAGTCCCATCTTCTCCATATTTCCCATGAAGCGCAATGAAAACCACTTCGGTTCCTAAGTTTTTTAGATTTTCTACCACATGATGAGGGTCATACTCCATGGGTGTCACCTGATACCCGATGGAAGATAAAGCTTCTGCAATGGCAGACCCTGTATTTCTGGATACTTCGGCTTCCGTAGAGGGACCGCCCATGAGTACCACGATTTTACTATTTTTTGTGATCACTTGTTAATCCTTTTTCTTTTACCAACTGAATCAATTCTTCTCCCGAGCGGAAAATATTACCCGCTCCCATAGTTATTATCATATCACCTGGCTGTACAAAATCATATAGCACGGAAGCTAAATCCTTCACATTTTCTACATAATGAATTTCCTTTTCAGGATGTCTCTTTTGCACCAAGGAAGGAATCAGATGTCCATCGACACCAGGGATCGGTTCTTCACTGGCGGCATAGATGTCAGTAAAAAATAACACATCCGCATCATCAAAGGCTTCTGCAAATTCTTGCTGCAACAGTTTTGTGCGAGAATAACGATGGGGTTGGAAAGCGCAAATAATCCGATGGTCCCCCGTTTCTCTCGCTGCCCGAAGGGTCGCTTCAATTTCCGTCGGATGGTGGGCATAGTCGTCGACCACCCAAAGTTCATTGTCCCTGGATTTCGTTTCAAACCGGCGTTTCACCCCTACAAAATGAGCCAATGCTTTCTGAATGATGTCAAAAGGAATCTGGCAATAAAGACCACTCACCACAGCACCCAAAGCATCTCGAATGTTATGGGTCCCTGGGATTTGCAGTTCGATTGTCCCCAGCACTTTCCCCTTGTGGCACACATCAAAGAACAGGTGCTTATTTTCATATCGCTTATTCACAGCCTGGTATTCTGCTTCTGGGCTCAATCCATAAGTAATGACTTTTTGCTGCACCTGAGGCAAAATGGCTTGTACCCCTTCGCTATCGATGCACAAAATCGCCACACCATCGTCATAGGAAATATGGCTAATAAATTCCACAAAGGCTTTGCGAATATTTTCCACCGTGCCATAGTGATCCAAATGGTCGTCTTCGATATTGGTTACCACCGTCATGTAAGTAGAGAATTTCAAGAAAGACCCATCACTCTCATCGGCTTCCGCAATAACGTATTCTCCGTTTCCTAAAACCGAATTGCCATGAATATATGTTGCCGCCGCACCAAGCACAATGGTCGGATCTTTTCCTGCTTCTTTGAAAATCTGTCCCACCATAGCAGATGTGGTGGATTTCCCGTGAGCACCGGCTACTGCAATCCCTTTTCCCCACTGGAACATGGCTGCCAATACATCGGATCGATGGAAAACAGGGATGCCTTGCTTGAGAGCTTCTTGCAATTCGGGATTGTCTTTGGAAATAGCCGAGGACACAATGAGGCAGTCCGCCCCCTGTACATGAGAAGCTTCATGCCCAATGAATACTTTCGCTCCTTTTTTACGAAAATCTTCAAAAAAGGGAGAATCATTCATGTCGGAACCGGATACATCATAGCCTTTATCGAGCAAAATGGTCGCCAGCGCGCGCATGCCCATGCCGCCAATTCCCACAAAATGAAATCGATGATATTGTTGTAAATCCATAGTGAGCTCCTTTTATCGAATCAGAGACAGAGCCATCTTGGCAATATCTTGTCCTGCCTTAGGCTTCCCCAGTTTTCCAGCTGCTTCTGACATACCTTCTAAAGTGGTTCTATTTTCCATCAGTTCCCCAATATCTTGAATCAATTCTTTATCCGTGAGATATTGGTCCACAATCATTTTCGCTGCCCCAGCCGCTACGAAAACGCGCGCATTGAATGTCTGGTGATCTTCTGCTGCATAGGGATAAGGAACCAAAATGGCAGGAATCTTACGAGCGGCCAGTTCTGCCAGACTGATGGCACCGGCACGGCAGATAATGAGGTCTGCCGCTGCCAATGCCTGTGGCATATGGTATTCATATTGAATGATACGGCTCCCCTTACCATAATGGCCATTTTCATCGGCGCCCAATGTCTGCATCACCTTGTCATATTCTAAAGAACCGGTCACATGATATAAGCAGCAATGGTCTACGTCTTTGAAATGTTGGTGGACGCCAATCATGGCTGTATTAATGGTACGAGCACCTCGGCTTCCCCCAGTAATCAGCACCATAAATTCATCTTCTGCGATGCCCAGTGCTTTTCTGGCCTCTTTTCGATTGGCAGAAAGAATATCTGGACGAATTGGATTTCCTGTATACACACATTTTTCTGGATGCGGGAAACGCGATTGGGCTTCTTCATAGCCTAAAGCAATTTGGTCTACGAAGCGACTTAAAATCTTATTGGTAATGCCAGGAATCACATTCTGCTCTTGAATCAAAGTCGGAATGTGATGCAAAGCAGCCGCCAATAAAATAGGACCACAAACATAGCCGCCTGTACCAATCACGACATCAGGGCGAAATTCTTTTAATATTTTTTGTGCTTTAAACAGACTGCCTGCGGTTTCCAAAAGAATTTTCACATTCTCCAAGGTCAATTTCCGCTTCAGTCCTGCTGCTTTCAAAGAGGTAAAAGGAAATCCTTCTTGTGGAATAATACGAGATTCCATACCATGTGGCGTTCCCACAAAAAGAAATTCCACCTCATCTAGTTTAGCAAGTTCTCTAGCAATCGTAATTGCTGGATATATATGTCCACCGGTGCCACCACCGGATAAAATCACTCGTTTCATTGTTTTAATCACCATAAATTGTTGCTGGTTGTTGGTTGTCGGTTGTTTGGGTTCTAAAAACTAACAACCAACAACTAACAACAATACCACTATGAATACTTAGCGTTTTAAATCAGTATGAGTCTCATCACATCAACCGCTTCACAATACGTTTGAAATCCATGCCCCGTTCTTCCATATTTTTATACATATCAAAAGAAGAACAAGCAGGCGACAAAAGCACCACATCCCCCGGTTTCGCCAGAGATTGTCCTAGCTGCACCGCTTCTTCCATCGTTTTCACCCGATGAATCCATGTGATTCCCGCTTCTTTGGCTGCTTTTTCAAAATGAGCAGCTGCAGCTCCCAAGAGAATGAGTTCCTTGGTGTGTGTTTTCACAACCTGCATGAAACCGGAAAGAGGAATGCCCTTATCATACCCGCCCGCAATGAGTAGCACCGGCTTCTCAAAGGCTTCCATTCCTTTGATGGCTGCATCCGTATTGGTGGCTTTGGAGTCGTTATAGTAGGAAACATCATGGAGTTTTCGCACAAATTCAATGCGATTGGGCAAAGAAGTAAATGCTTTCATGGCAGAAACAATCACCTCTGTTGCAACACCGCCCTCATGGGCCAAAAAAGCAGCCGCCAATACATCCTGGTAATTCTGTTTCCCCTTCAGCTGCAATTCTTCCGTGCGGCATAGCCGAATTTCTTCTCCCTTGCGACGAAGTACCAGCCAGTCGCCATCCAAGAAGGCCCCTTCCTCCACTTCATGTTCCGTAGACAAGAAGCACACATGGGTATGGGCCTTTGCCTTTTCTGCCAAGGCCGGAGTGTATGCATCTTCGGCGTTCAGAAGAATGCACTCGTCCTCACCCATATTTTCAAAAATCCGAGCCTTCGCCGCTACATAAGCTTCCATGGTATGATGCCGTTCTAAATGATCTGGCGTAATATTTAAAATCACCGCCGCTTTCGGCTTGAACTTTTGAATAAATTCCAGTTGGAAACTAGAGACTTCTGCCGCAATCCATCCATTAGAAGGAAGCAGTTCTGCTTCTCTTGCCAAAGAAATACCCAAGTTACCAGCCAAAGCAAAAGGCTTTCCAGAGTGACTGAGCATACTTCCTAAGAGCGTCGTAGTGGTGGTCTTCCCATTGGTCCCAGTAATCGCTAAAATCTGCGCCTTCGTCACGCGATAAGCCAGTTCCACTTCACTGATCACGGGGATTCCTTTTTCCAGCGCTGCAGAAACCACCGGATTTTCCTTAGGAATGACCGGAGAAACAACCACTGTATCGACACCAGATAAAAGAACCGCGGCTTGTGGGCCAAATTGAAATACAGCGCCCTGCTCCATCAATGCTGCTTTTTCTTTTTTATCCTGTATATGATCTTTCAAATCAGAAATCAAAACTTCTACGCCATGGCGCAGAAGGACATGGGCCGCACCTAAACCGCTGATACCAGCGCCAAGAATCAATACTTTCTTCAAAGGGCTACCTCCTATGATAAATTTTTTAGTTTTAGTTGGCAGTTAGCAGTAGGCAGCTTCACAACTAGCCATCAATCATCTGCGCTCTTATTAGTTAGCAAAAGCTTGATAAATAATATCCCCGATATTTACCAAATATATTCTGCACACCCACTGTTGTTAGTTGTTGGTTGTCGGTTGTTTGGTCCCAACAACAAACAACTAACAACCAACAACAATCACCAATCCGGCTTCTTGCTATAAAAAAACTAACGAGCAGTCGCCACATTGTGATGCACCAGCGGTACATAAAGTTTACTGCCAACTGCCTACTGCTTACTGCTTACAAATATTTACATCGCCCGAATCGCCAAGAGCAGGGTCACGCAAGCGGCAATGCCTTCAAAAATCCAGAAGGTCCAAACCACTCGTACTTCGCTCCAGCCAGACAATTCAAAGTGATGATGAATGGGGCTCATTTTGAATACCCGTTTCCCGGTAAGCTTAAAAGACGTTACCTGAATAATAACAGACAAAGCCTCTACTACAAAAATCAAGCCTAAAAAGACAAGGAGCAGTTCCGTCCGTGTCATAACAGAAATCCCTGCAATAGCACCGCCCAAAGCCAGTGAACCTGTATCCCCCATGAATACTTTCGCGGGGTGATAATTGAAAAACAGGAACCCAATGCAGCTACCTGCCAGTATAATAATGAAATATCCTAAATCATTAAATCCGGTCATATAGCAATACAAGGCATAGGCAGCAAACGCAATGACGCAGCAGCCAGAAGCTAACCCATCCAATCCATCCGTCAAATTGACCGCATTGGAAGCCCCTACGATAACCAAGACCACAAAGGGATAATAGAACCATCCGATAGAAATATCTATCTGCGTAAACGGAATGGCAATCGAATAAGGCAGGTGCAACGTATCGACGACGCCCCAGCAGAATAAGACAGCTAAAATAATCTGTCCCAACATTTTCTGTTTCGCCGTGAGACCCAAATTCCGTTTCTTTTCTGCCTTGATAAAGTCATCCAAAAACCCCAACAACCCATGGCCCAATGTCAAGAAAAGGAGCCACAGTACGGAAGGATCCAGCACCTGATTAAACAAAACCACAATCACCAAAGCAGCGAGCATGAAGAGCCCACCCATGGTCGGTGTGCCGCTCTTGGCGCGATGAGATTTCGGCCCTTCTACGCGAATCGACTGGCGGGCTTTTAATTTTTTCAAAAGAGGTATACCCACCCAGCCTGCTAAAATGGTGACGATAGCCGCTTCTACCAAGTATGTTAAATAATTAATTTCCATCCTTTTCCAGAACTCCCCTCAAAAGCACGGGTATGGATTCCATATGCATATAATGAGAACCTTTGACTAAAACCATATCGCCGGGCTGGACAAATTTCACCAATTCTTGCGCAGCCTCTTCACAAGAATCAGTCGTAGTCACAGCGGTCATGCCGCCTGCCTTCGCGCCTTCTGCCAACGCATGGCAAAGTGGTCCTACCGTAATCAACCCGTCAAATCCGATTTCTGCTGCTTTCCGACCTGTTTCATAGTGAAGCTTTTCTTCCTGCTCCCCCAATTCACCCATATCGCCTAGCACCAAATAACGATGCTTCGCTGGGCATTGTTTCAGCGAATAGAAAGCCATTTCCATCGAAAGCGGATTGGCATTATAAGAATCATCCATGATAGAAATACCATGAATATCCAGCAACGTTTGTCGCTGACCAGCTGGTTTGAAATCGGCCAATGCTTTTTGAATTTTACGAATATCCACACCCAAAATGCGTGCCACTGCCGTAGCAGCCAGCGCATCATATACATTATGCGGTCCCAATACACCCAATTTCACTTTGAAAGCCTGGTCAAACAGGATGCAAGTATATCGGGTCTGGTCTGGGTCATAATGAATTTCTTTCCCACTGACCGTTCCATGACCTTTGATGCCATAGGTGATGACCTTACCAGCAAACAAATCTCCCATGGCTTTTACATAGGAATCATCACCATTCAGCACAGCAATGCCATCAGCGGGCAAGGCTTCTATGAGTTCACTTTTTGCCTTGGCAATATTGGCCTGACTTCCCAAAATCCCGATATGAGAGGTCCCCACATTGGTGACTACCCCAATGGTAGGACTGGCAATGCGGCACAATTCAGCAATCTGTCCAAAGCCGCGCATCCCCATTTCTACCACACAAACTTCGGTCTTTTCCGTCATAGACAGCAACGTCATGGACAAACCAATTTCATTATTGAAATTTTTCTGTGTAGCATAAACGGAAAAGCGAGTGCCCAGCAAAGCCGCAATCATATCTTTCGTCGTCGTTTTTCCATTAGACCCGGTCACGCCAATGACCGGTACTTGGAAACGCATCCGATGAAAATGAGCCACATCTTCTAAAGCCTGTCTGGTATCTGGTACAAGAAATACAGACACCGTCTCATCCAGCTCTTTAGCCGCTTCTGCCTTGGAAATAATAACAGCCGCAGCCCCTTCCTGGCACGCTTTTGTCAAAAAGGCATGTCCATCGAAATTTTCTCCTTGTAAGGCAATGAATAAATTTCCTCTCTGAATAGTTCGTGTATCTGTACTCACGCCAGATACATATTTCTCTTTCCCCCGGTGAAGCAATGTCCCACCAGTGGCTCTTTCCAGTTCTTCTATGGTAAAGGAAGCCATAGTTTCTTTCACTCCTTTACGGAAATGTTGTTGGTTGTCTGTTGTTGGTTGTCTGACATTCAAACAACCAACAACAAACAACCAACAACCAATTCAATCATCCTCTTGCTGCCAATGCTTTTCTTGCTTCTTCTCTATCATCAAAATGAATGGTTTTATCCTTCAAAATCTGATAATCTTCATGGCCCTTACCGGCGATGAGGACAATATCCTCCCCCTCTGCCAATTCGATAGCCCGCTGAATGGCACTGCGACGATCCACAATGACTTCATACTGCAAGGATGGTTTTTCTTTCTTGATTTCTTCTACCCCTGCCGCTACTTCTTTCACAATGGTATCCGGATCTTCTGTTCTTGGATTATCACTAGTCACCAGGGCAATATCCGCATACCGAGCCGCGATACGACCCATGATCGGACGCTTCAATTTATCTCTATCCCCACCGCAACCGAAAACGACCAAGATGCGTCCCTTGGTAATTTCTCGTGCGGTCGTCAATATTTTTTCCAAACCATCGGGAGTATGGGCATAATCTACCACCACCGTAAAGGACTGCCCTTCATCAATCAACTCAAAGCGGCCTGGCACGCTATGGAATGTCTTCATGGCAGCCACCACCGTTTCCATGGGAACCCCTTCCGACAAAGCAGCCCCCATCGCGCCTAAGGTGTTATAAATATTGAAACGTCCTGCCAGTTTAGTTTCCACCTGGTATGTTTTCCCTTCATATTTCACTTTGAAAGCAGAAGACTTTCCAGTGAAATGGCTGTCATAGGCATACAAATCAGCAGACGCATCATTCATCCCATAGGTGTGAAGTTGACAGACATCCTGATTCACGGCTTCCATCATCACATGAGCATAGGGATCATCCACATTAGCCCAAGCGGATTTATTGGTTTTACTCTGTCCTGGGGCAGATACTTTTTGGAACAAAATTGCTTTGGCCTTGGCGTAATTGTCCATGGTTTTGTGGAAATCCAAATGGTCTTCCGTCAAATTGGTAAAAACAGCGGTATCAAATTCGCACCCTTCTACACGGCCCATAACCAAGGCATGAGAAGAGGCTTCCATGCACACATGGGTCACTTTTTCTTCTGCCATCTGATACAAGAGCCGCTCCAAATCAATTACATCGGGAGTGGTATTGTGGGTAGCCAATTCCTTATCCCCAATCAAGGCATGAATGGTCCCGATGACACCGGTCTTGTACCCCATTTGCTGCAAAATGTGGGCGACTACGTGGGTGGTGGTGGTCTTCCCATTGGTTCCCGTCAAAGCAATCATCCGCATTTTGCGAGCTGGATAATCGAAGAAAAAGGGCACCATGTCTTCCATGGCTTTTCTCGTATCTTCTACGTAAATCACGGTCACATCCTGTGGCACTTCGACAGGCTTAGAGGCCACGATAGCCACCGCCCCCTGCTTTACAGCAGACGCCACAAAATCGTGACCATCCACATGGGCTCCCACGAGACAAATAAAGAGACTTCCCTCTTTCACTTGTCTGGAATCAGCGGTCACGTCTAAAATATCTGTATTTACGGTTCCTTCGACACGGCAAGGTGTCTTTTCTATCATTTCTGCTAATTTTTTCAAAAGTATCACCTCTGTAAATGATTGATGTTGTTTGCTTTGGTGGAAATAGTATCTTACGTATGAATAGAAAACTAAACTACTCATTGTTGTCGGTTGTTAGTTGTTGGTTGTTTGGATTCTAACAACCAGCAACTAACAACCAACAACAATTTGCATTTTTTTATTTCCCCAAATGAAGAAGCAAGAGCGAAAATCCCACGCCATTTCAACACCACTCATTATATTATCCCAAAAACCCTATAAGTACAATAGCGGTCTATCAAAAAGACCGCTATTTTTGGAAATTTATATACTCACTGTTGTTAGTTGTTGGTTGTTTGGACCAGACAACTAACAACATACAACAATCACTCATCTGGCTTCTTTCCAGTTGAAAAGTGAATTGATAGAACACCCATTATAAAAAAGGGTATTGGGGCGCTTCCAAATTTTGTGCGCCCCTTCCACCATTTCTAACTTCTC
>CAVBRV010000024.1:0-21112 GCA_963597965.1 Paludibacteraceae bacterium
TTCACTTATTAAAATTGCATCAGCTCTTCAAAATCATACCCAGAAATTTAGTTTGGTGTAAATGGTGATTGGTTTATGGTTTACATTCCGAGTTCGTATAAAATCAATTCGCCATGAAGACATCTTCATTGGTTTAAGGTTTATGGGGAATCCTGTAAACCATAAACCTTAAACCCTAAACCTATTTCTCAAGCATTAACAATTTCGTTAAATAATGGCTGCTCGTTAATTCATTTTTTCAATACAAAAACCCGGATAGGCAATTGTTGCTGGTTGTTAGTTGTTTGTTGTTGAGGCCAAACAACCGACAACTAACAACCGTGATCCCAACGCTATTTATCAACCAGCTTATACGGCCAACGGCTAACTGCCAACTATTTCCTAACACAAAAAAAGGATAGAACCAAGTCTATCACAAACATGATTCTATCCTAAAAAATATATAATCCTGCGGCGCTTCCAAATTGAATACGCCGCCACGATCATTCCTAATTTCTCATTCCTAATTGCTTTTTACGGCAAACCATCCTTCATGAGGTGCGCATAATGTTCCTGAATCTTCTTCGTCACTTCGCCCACTTCCCCATTTCCGATGGGTTTTCCATCGATAGAGAGAACCGGCACGATACCATCTTCCGAGTTGGTGAGGAACACTTCTTCTGCTCCCATCATGGTATCCAGACGAACCGGTTCCGCCCCATCTTCGATGGTGGTGACGCCCGCGGTTCTGGCTACCCGGGAGAGCACCAGAGAACGAGTGATGCCACGGGTCATGTGTTCATTGGTCGCCGGTGTCCAGATGACGCCTGCTTTGACGATGAATACATTGGAATGGGACGCTTCTGTCAAAAGACCGTCTTTGATGAAAATCGCATCATAAGCGCCTTTTTTCTGTGCTTCTGCTCGAGCCATGAGGTTATTCAGTTGGTTCAAAGAAAGAATGTCGCAATGGTGGCCCCGGTCATCTTCCATAGTGATGCACTGTACGCCGCTCTGGACTTTGGCGATAGCATCCAGGTCGATAGGTTTCGCATAGACCAAGACATTGGGTTGCAATTTATTTCTAGCCGGGATGGTGAAATCATGATCCCCCTGTCCACGGGTCACAATAATTTTCACATAGCCTTCTGTGATGCCACTTTCTTCGACCACCACTTCCACGATTTCCGTAAATTCATCGGGAGCGGTCACCGGACGAATGCCCAACAGTCGCATGGAACGATAGAGACGGTCGGTGTGATAAGACAAAGCAAAAGGACGGCCTTTATACACACGAATCCATTCGTAGCATCCATCCCCAAATTGAAGTCCTCTGTCATCGGCTGCCATGACTTTGGAGAAATCATAGTAGTAATTGTGGTTGTAGTATATGGTAGTTTGTGCCATACGTCTCACCTCCGTTAAATATTATTGTTATTTTTTAGTAGCTAGGGATTAGTAGCTAGGGATTAGGAAATTGTGCCATATTTTGTTGCTTCATAGAAGCTGTAGCGCAAGCGGAATCAGAGACTTTCTAATCCCTAATCCCCAATCCCTAGCTACTTATAATCACTTTTTCATTTCTTTAATCTTCTCAATAAAGAGTGGCAAAAATTCCTTCAAGTCCGCTTCCACCGCGTAGTCGGCCACTTCCATGATGGGGGCCTTCGGGTCCTTATTGACCGCAATGATGATGTCCGCATTGACAGCGCACATATGTTGCATAGCACCGGAAATACCGAAAGCGAAGTAAATCTTCGGCGCTACCCCTTTGCCGGTCTGACCGATCTGATGGCTATGGGGTTCCCAGCCCAGTTCAGAAATCGGGCGAGAGCAGCCCACCGCAGCGCCTAAGAGGTCGGCTAATTCGTGAAGCTGTCCCCATTCTTCTTGGGTCCGAATGCCGCGGCCGCCAGCCACAATGACTTTCGCATTTTCTACCGGATGGTCGTCTTTCTCAGCGTGAATGATTTCTTTCAGTACCGTGCCCAGGTCTTTTTTATCCAAAGAAACAGAAACAGGAATCACTTCACCCTTTCTAGATGCATCAGCCTTCGGATATTTGAAAATACCCGGACGCACGGTGCCCACCTGAGGACGATAGTTCGGACTCACAATATCGGCCATAATGTTTCCATCCATGGCCGGACGAGACCAAATGACCAATTTCTTTTCCAAATCCGCCGAAAGTTCTGTCACGTCCGCGGTAACACCGCAAACCAGTTCAGCCGCCAGACGAGGTGCCAAATCACGACCCACCGGAGTCGCAGCGAAAATAATGGTATCTGGTTTCTTTTCTTTCAGGAAACCAGCCAGTGCTTTCTGGTACGCCTTGCCATCATAATGAGCGAGAATCGGGTCGTCCATGACATACACTTTGTCGGCCCCCAAAGAAATCAAGGACGCCGGGTCATCGGAAAGGCCGCTACCAATCAGTACCACAGCCACTTCTTCGCCGAGCTGGTCAGCCAATACGCGCGCTTCTCCGGTCAGTTCACCGGTCACTTTTTGCAATTTGCCATTCAGCAATGCGCCGATGACATAAATTCCTTTATGATCAGAAAAATCCATCTTTTCCCTCCTTACATCAATGTTATTCCATGAAATATTTGAGTTAGCTGGTATGATTTCGCTAGGGATTACAGGTTTCTCAAGGTTCTCAGGGTTCTAAAGGTTCTAAAGGTTCTAAAGGTTCTAAAGGTTTCTCGAACGAGCTAATAACGCTAGCGTTCATGGGCACATTCGGAGAACCTGAGCAACTTGAGAAACCTTAGCAACCTGAGTAACCTGTATTTCAGCAGAAATCATCGCCTATTTCGCTTAACGTAACTTATACGATACTCAGTTTCTTGACTGCTTCAAACAATTCATCCACTGCTTCTGCCGCACTTTTGCCTTCGATACGAAGATTCTCTTTCTTCGGTGGCACTACGGGACGCACTTGGCGTACCTGGGTCGGGGACCCTTTCATGCCAATTCTGTCTGGGTCCACATCCAAATCAGCGGCTGTCAGCTGGTGAATTTCGACTTCATCTTTCTTTAAAAGACCTTTGATGCTCGGATAGCGAGGTGCATTGAGTGCTTCCGTCGCCGTCACCACCGCCGGAAGGGCGAGTTCCAACACTTCCGATGTATCCCCCATAGCACGGGTTACGGTCACAAATCCCTCTTTTTCAAAGGAAATCGCCGTTGCTGCACTCACATCGGCCATACCCAAGGTGGCTGCCATTTCCGGTCCAATCTGGGCCGTATTGCTGTCGATGGATTCCTGTCCGCAGAAAATCAGGTCGAATCCGCCCAATTTCTTTACCGCTGCCGACAAAGTATAGCTGGTCGCTAACGTATCAGCCCCGCCAAATGCACGGTCCGTCACTAAATAGACCTCATCGGCCCCCATAGCTACCGCATCTTTCAAAACAGCTGCCGCCTGTGGTGGTCCCATGGTGATCACCGTCACCGTACCACCCACCTGGTCACGCAAAGCAAACGCCGCTTCCAAGGCATGCAAGTCCAGCGGGTTCATGATGCTGTTCGCATTATTTCTTTTCAATCGTCCCGTGGTCGGATCCACTTCCATCTTGGACGTATCCACCACCTGTTTGATACAAACCAGAAACTTCATAATAGCCCCCTTTGTTTAAAATAGGTGACTGGTAGACTGGTGACTCGTGACTGGTAACTGATAACCAAGAAAGTACTATATTTCCCCGATTACCAGTCACAAGTCACGATTCACTAGTCACCCATCAAAGTCCTACTTTTCCAATATAATTTATCTGTTTCAGTATAACATAAATATGGCACTTTGGGCATAAAAAAATTTGGATGCATCCTGTATCGTTCACCATTTTCAAAACACTAAAAAACGACGTTGCTATAGGTACTATAAGAAACGTCGTTTTTTTATTTAGTGGCTTGGTCATTAAATCATCCGCTCGATATTTACCATGAAAATAGGGATTAGGGATTAGATTAGGGAATGCTCATTCTAATCCCTAGCTACTAATCCCTAATCCCTATTTTATAGTAAAGCGGCGCTTCCAAATTATGACGCGCCGCCACCACCATTCCTAATTCCTCATTCCTAACTCCTAATTATTCTTCCGTCCTTCTACCCCTGCATTTCCCAAGAGTCCTTTCAGCGCATTTTCTGCTTCTTCCGAAAAATCCACGTGGAATTTCGGAATCATGCGAATTTCCTGCCTGGTCCGCTGGATATGAAGGAAGACCGGTGTATTTCCATGGTACTGGAGAAGCACTCTTGCCAGGGCTTCACTGACTTGTGGCGATTCGTGCCGTTCATCCACATAGAGATGTACTTCGTCCACGGGCGGACGGACAGCCTGGTAGAAATGGTCCATCGGGATGATTTCTTCTGCCAACACTTTCACATCTCGTTCGTTTGCCTGGACGCGGCCACGAATACAAATGGGGAGATCTTCTTTCAAGAAAGGCCGCGCCGTTTCCCATACAGATGGGAAAACCACCGACTCGATTTCTCCATCGTAATCTTCCAGTGTCACATACCCCATAGGGGCTCCTTTTTTCGTAACCGTTCCTTTCAGACGCGTGATGGTACCACCGATAGTAACCATTTTCCCATCATAGGAATTTCCTTCCGCTTCCAAGTGATAAATAGGCGTACAACGGGACATTTGTTTCTTATAAGCATCTAGTGGATGCCCACTGACATAGAAGCCCAACAGTTTTCGTTCCCAGTCAATTTTTTCATTTTGGCTCATATCTGGTACGTCCGGATAGGTCACGGTCTTCACCATGTCCTCCCCACCGAAGAGACTAAGCTGCCCCGATTCTCGATCGGCTCGGTTCGAGGACACATTACTCATGACTTGAGGCAATACTTTCAGCAGTTGTGAACGGTTCGGCCCGAAAGAATCTAGGGCCCCGCAGCGAATGAGACTTTCGCAAGCCCGACTATTCATGCCTCGCCCGTCTACTCGTTCCAGGAAATCGGAAAGGGATGTGAAAGGCCCCCCTTTTTTCCGTGCCGCAATGATGGAATCCACCGCCGTCTCTCCCACATTTTGGATAGCATCGAGACCGAAGAGAATTTTATTTCCACTGACTGTGAAATTGGCTTCTGACACATTCACATCAGGTGCCGCGATTTCCACCCCTGCTCTTCGGGTATCGGAAATATAGCGGCTCACTTTGTTTTTATCGCTATTGTAGCAAGTCATCATAGCCGCCATAAATTCAGGGCGGAAATGAGCCTTCAAGTACGCCGTCTGCCACGCAATCCAACCATAGCACACGCTGTGAGATTTGTTGAAACCATAGCCTGCGAAATGAACCATCAAATCAAAGACGTAATTAGCAGTCTCCTCTTTGACTCCATTTTTCACCGCCCCTTGCACAAAGGTATCCCGATTTTTCTGCAAGATTTCCGGTTCCTTATGCCCCATAGCGCGGCGCAGCATATCAGACTGTCCCAAGCTGAAGCCACCCATAGCAGACGCAATTTGCATGACCTGTTCCTGGTAGAGAATGACGCCGTAAGTTTCTTTCAAAATCGGCTCCAGCGACGGATGGGGGTACTCGATGGGGATTTCCCCATGTTTTCTTTTGATGAAATCTTCCGCCATGCCACTGCCCAAAGGCCCCGGTCGATAAAGAGCCACCATTGGAATCAAATCTTCAAATCGATCGGGATGGAGTTTCATGAGCAGATTGGTAAAACCACTAGACTCAGACTGGAAGACGCCGATGGTATCTCCATCGCAGAGCATCTGGCACGTTTTTTCATCCACACTAGGAATGTGGTTAATATCCAAATCAATGCCACGGTTCGCTTTTATCATTTCCAACGCATCATGGATGACCGTCAAATTCCGAAGGCCCAGCAAATCCATTTTCAGAAGCCCCAGCTGTTCCACCAAATCCTTTTCATACTGGGTCTGAATGAAATCGTCCTGGGTGAGCTGAATCGGCACGTAATCGTCCACTGGCTCCGAGCAAATGACGACGCCTGCCGCATGGGTGCCAGAATTTCGAGACAGTCCTTCCAAATCCAAGCAATGGTCAATCAAGGTATGCACCGTCTGGTTCGATTCATATAAATCTTTAAATTCTTTCGACCCATCCAACGTCTTTTTCAGCGTCACCCCTGGCCCGCTAGGCACCATCTTCGCAATCTGGTCCACTTCTCGCAAAGGGAGATTCATGACGCGCCCTACATCACGAATCACCGCCCGCGCCGCTAGCGTACCAAAAGTGATGATTTGGGCCACCTGGCTTTCCCCATATTTCTTCGCCAAGTACTCAATGACCTTGCCTCGGCCCCGATAGCACAGGTCCGTATCAATATCTGGCATGGACACACGTTCTGGATTTAGGAAACGTTCAAAAAGCAGGTCAAATCGCAGCGGGTCAATTTCTGTAATATGTAAGAGATAAGCCACGATACTTCCTGCCGCACTACCACGCCCCGGTCCAATCGGCACTTCATGGGTTTTCGCATAGTGGATAAAATCCATGACAATGAGGAAATAATCGGAAAATCCCATCTGATTGATGACAGAGAGTTCATAATCGAGACGCTTCTTCTCCTCCCCGGTGGGATGAGGGTACCGTTCTGGCAAAGCCGCTTCGCACAATTTCCGAAGATAACTCTTGGACGTTTCCCCTTCTGGCACGTCGAAAGAAGGGAGCTTGTGGTCACCAAACGTAAAGGTCACGTTGCACCGTTCCGCAATTTTCGCTGTATTTTCCAAAGCCCCCTCATATTGGCCCAAGATGGCCTTCATTTCCTCGCCACTCTTGCAATAAAATTCATCATTAGCAAAGCGAAAATGATTGGGGTCATCTAAGGTACTGCCTGTGGAAATGCAGAGCTTGATTTCCTGGCTGCGAGCATCTTCTTTACGCACATAGTGGAAATCGTTGGTCGCCACCATGCCCAAGCCATACTCTTTCGCCAGTTTCGCCAAGGTAGGACGATACGCCGCTTCTTCAGGGAGCTGGTGATTTTGCATTTCAATGAAATAATTGTCCTTGCTGAACGTGTCGATATAGAAATCAATAATCTTCCGGGCTTCATCCATGTCATGATTCAAAATCGCCTGGGGAAGTTCTCCTGCCACGCAAGCAGACAGGGCAATGATCCCCTCGTGGTATTTGACAAGCAAATCATGGTCCACCCGGGGCTTATGGAAATATCCCTCCGTCCAGCCTTTGGAGCAAATCTTCACCAAGTTCTGATAGCCCTTGTTATTCTCCGCCAAAAGGATCAAGTGCCCCAGTTTTTCTTTTTCTCCTTGAGGCCGCTCAAATCGACTCCCCCGGGTCACATACACTTCGCAACCAATAATCGGCTTGATGCCCTGGGCGAGACATTCTCTATATAAATACACCGCCCCATACATGACTCCATGGTCCGTAATAGCAATGGCGGTTTGTCCCAAAGATTTCACATAGGACACCAAATCTTTGATGCGACAAGTACCATCAAAAAGACTGTATTCTGTATGAACATGCAGGTGAACAAATGGATCCATTCGATTCACTCCTTTTTACTTCTATAGTAGCTCGTGACTGGTGACTAGTGACTAGGAAAATTTCACTTTCTATCACGAACCATCAATCACTACAATGATTTTCCTTATTGTACCATAGTGCTGAACAGTTAGCAGTAAGCAGTAGTCATTAGGTTGTTAGACCCAGTCACCAGTCACTAGTCACAAAAAGCAAAAGCGAGAAAGATAGCATCAACTATCCTTCTCGCTTTCGAGAAACACATTTATTTCTGTGTCAAATCTGCTGTCTTTGCTCCAATGAGCGTCAATAAATCATCTGGTGCAAGCACTACCTGCCGTCCCCGCTGCCCTGCACTGATGCTAATCAATTCATGATTATGACAACTTTCATCAATGAACGTAGGAAATTCCTTTTTCATACCAATCGGCGAACAACCACCGCGAAGATACCCTGTCAAGCCTGGCAATTCTTTCACATGAATCATTTCGACACTTTTATTTCCACTCACCCGTGCCGCTGCTTTCAAATCAATTTCCTTTTCCGAAGGCAAACAAAATACCACCGGCCCCGTCTTGTCTCCCTTGGTCACAATGGTTTTGAATACCATATCCGGGTCATACCCCAATTCCGCTGCCGCGTGGACGCCAGATAAATTTTCTTCATCATAATCATAGGACTTTGTCTCATAATGAATTTTTTCTTTATCCAAGATGCGCATCACATTAGTCTTTTTTTCTTTTTTAGACATGATGATAACCCCTTTTCTTTATATATCGCCCCAATCGGGCAATGATGCTAAGTTAAGAATAATGGTATCACCGCTATCCGTCATTTCGACCGATGGGATTTGTGCTTAATGCTTCTATCGCTTTTCTGCGACTATGTGAGACAGAAGTGGAGAAATCTTGTGGGAGTAGCGTTGTTTCCCATAGTGTCTCGAGATTTCTCCACTTTTGACCAACATAGTCACTTAGCACCATAGAACTCTTCTTGCACAAATCCCATCGGTCGAAATGACGCTAGTTTTTTATACCAAAATCCTTAGCTTAACAACTAAATACCTATGCACTCACTGTTATTTGTTGTTGGGATCAAACAACCGACAACCAACAACTAACAACAGTCACATGAATCATCGAGCATCTACTATTTATAACCGTACACAAAGATTCACAAAAAGCGTAAACGAAAAAGCCGGAGCAATATGCTCCGGCTCATCATTCATTTGGTGCCGAGGACCGGAATCGAACCGGTACGAATCTCACGATTCGAGGGATTTTAAGTCCCTTGCGTCTGCCAGTTCCGCCACCCCGGCAGGTATATACAAATGTGAAATAAAATACATATGGAGGCGGCACCCAGAATCGAACTGGGGATAAAGGTTTTGCAGACCTCTGCCTTACCGCTTGGCTATGCCGCCATATGGAGCGGAAAACGGGACTCGAACCCGCGACCCCAACCTTGGCAAGGTTGTGCTCTACCACTGAGCTACTTCCGCGCTGGCGACCCGGATCAGATTTGAACTGACGATCTCCGCCGTGACAGGGCGGCATGTTAGACCACTACACCACCGGGCCGCACGTAAGTTACGAGTATTAGTATACCCACCAAGTCCACTTTTGTCAAGCACTTTTTTATAATGGTTAGCAGTTGGCAGTAGGCAGTAAGTAGTTCGCAAATAAGTTACTGCCAACTGCTAACTGCCTACTAATTACCTCTTCAACGAACTCACCAAAGTAGAAACCAAAATCAGTACCGCTCCAACAATTTGTGGCAATCCCATCGGTTCTTGCAACCAGAAAGCAGACAAAATAATTGCCACAATGGGATCTAAGTAACTGAAAATAGCCGCTGTCTGTGCCTTCAAATCATGCATACTCCCAAAATATAACGTATACGTGACGCCGGTATGAATAATCCCTACAGTCAAAAGGAAAATCACAGTGGTACTACTCCAAGTCAGTGCCCCTACAGGTTCCATCAATAGCATATAGGGTAAAAGAACCACACTCGCTATCCCCAGTTGCATGATGGTCATATCATAAGCACTGATGTCCTTCAGAAATTGGTTCAACAGCATCACCGCCGCATAGAACGCCGCTGCCCCTAGCCCTAACAGAATGCCATAAGTCGTGACCCCTTCCCCCGGTGCTGTCAAAACACCAGAAATTAAAATCATCCCAGCAAAAGCAGCCGCTACACAAATACATTTCATGGTCGTCAATTTCTCTTTGACCACAACGGGCGATGCCAAAATAACAAAAACAGGTGCCATATAATAGGAAAGAGTGGCGGTAGAAACTGTAGTATACCGATACGCCTCAAAGAGCAATATCCAATTCACCCCAATAGCCGCCCCAGAAAAGAAAAGGATCTTCATATTTTTCCGAATGGCACTCCAGGAAATATCCGAATGCCTCACCTTCACGACCAGAAGAAGAAATAAGGTACCAATGATTCCTCTCGCTTCTGCAATGACGGTGGATGGCAAATCAATGTATCGTACAAAAATTCCTAATGTTCCAAAAATCATCATAGCAAATAAAAATTGCAACCTGGCCTGATTGGATTCTTCTTTCATACTTCCTCCTACAACTTCAATCTCACTAAAACGAGTAATCACTACTTAGTGATCACTCGTTGTTTTAATTTTCAGTAGCAAAAATCTGGATTCCCAATTGTTATTAGTTGTTGGTTGTTGGGACCAAACAACTAACAACCAACAACCAGCAACAATGAATATACAGGTATCTGCACATTCCCCCATATTTCCATGCGCTTGGCATATATTCAGTATCTCGCATCCATTAATTATATTTATATATTATACTAAGAAAATCAGAACTAGGATAGTAATGATTATTCTGTTATCCATTTTCTTTCAAAAAAGCACTTAACAATTTGCACATGTCGTGTTATAATAACCTCATCACATGGGGCTATAGCTCAGTTGGTCAGAGCGCTTCGCTCACATCGAAGAGGTCTCCGGTTCGAACCCAGATAGTCCCACCACAAAGCCGCACTTTGGTTCAAAGTGCGGCTTTTCTTGTGCATTATTTAGTAATTAGCGAGCAGTCATTAATTCGGATAAGAAACCCAATTCAGTGATTGTTGTTAGTTGTCTGAATTCAAACAACCAACAACAGTGAGTGTACAGGTTATTTACATTATATTTTAACGTTTACATGCAAGAGCACAAACTTTTAAAACCTTCGCAATAAAGAAAGCTCACTAAAAATAAATTAACAAATATCCTATATCAAAACTCCATCAGTGATTCAAACCACTGACGGAGTTTTCACACTAGTCACTAATCACTCATTTCCTCGCTGCCAGAAGAATCTTTTCTGCCGCTCCCATGACAGCCAGGACAGCATGTTCAAAGGTCAGGCCTCCCTGGAAGTACATGATGTAAGGTGGACGCACCGGACCATCGGCGGACATTTCGATGGTAGAGCCCTGAACGAAGGTACCAGCGGCCATGATGATAGGATCTACATAGCCCGGAAGTGGGGCTGGTACGGGAGTGGCATCGGAGTCAACAGGAGACCAGCTCTGCACGGCTTCAGCGAAGTGGCACATATTTTCTTCGGAATGGAGTGTCACCGCCGTGATGAGGTCGGTACGAAGGTGACCCGGTTCTGGCGTGACCGGGAATCCGAGGGTTTTGAAAACAGCCGCACAAAATTCAGCGCTCATCATGGCCTGACGAGTCATATGAGGGGCCAGAAAGAGGCCTTCAAAGAAGGGACGATAGGAGGCGGCGTAGGATCCCATTTCTGCTCCCAGTCCGGGCGCTGTCCACACGTGGGCGCAGAGTTCGACTAAATCTTTTCTGCCGCAAATGTAAGCACCGGTTGGCGCCAATCCGCCGCCAGCGTTTTTAATGAGAGAACCAGCGGTGATGTCGGCTCCCATTTCAATCGGTTCTTCTTTGCAAGTAAATTCGCCGTAGCAGTTATCTACGAAGCAGATGGTCTTCGGATTTTTCGCTTTCACTACGTCGATGATTTTCTTTATATCTTCTGGGAAAAGAGACTTACGAAGCATGTAGCCGCAGGAACGCTGGATTTCTACCAGTTTCGTATGTTCATCGACCGCAGCGGAAATGGCTTCTAGGTCGTAGGTATTTCCTTTCAGCGGTACTTCTTTATAATGAACCCCTTTGGATTTCAAATTTCCTGGTGCATCGCCGGTGATGCCAATGACGCTTTGCATGGTATCGTAGGGAGCGCCTACAGCAGATACCATGGTGTCGCCCGGCTGGAGCAGGGCTAAGAGGACCGTCGCCAAGGCATGGGTGCCAGAGACGAATTGTGGGCGCACTAAAGCCGCTTCACATTGGAAAATGTCACACCAGATGTCTTCTAGCATTTCTCTACCTGGGTCGCCATAGCCGTAGCCATTGGACGGGGCGAAGTGATAGGCGCCGAGATGGTGTTTCCGAAAGGCTTCTAAGACTTTTTGTGTATTAAAAAGGGAAATTTCTTCCATGTCATGAAAAACAGGCGCACAAAGAGCGAGCGCCTCTTTCTGTACCTGTTCGAGTTGTTTATTCATTTGTGTACATCAGATCCTTTGAATTGTAGATATAGCGTGTTTATAAATCAGCTGGGAACGGTTCTCGCTGACCAAAAGTACGGTGAAACTGTCGAAGGATTTTACTTTTCCTTTGAGCTGGACACCATTCATCAAGAAAATGCTCACCGGGGCGTTTTCTTTTCTAGCTTCATTCAAAAATGTGTCCTGCAGATTCATTTTACCTTCCATCGTTTATTTCTCCTCTAATATTGAAATGACATAGGCTTCTATTCCCCTGTACCATATGTCTTCTTCTGATGGTGTTTTTTCCACCCAGTGAATATATGGCATTCGTCTATACCAGGTCAGTTGTCGTTTTGCAAAGTGGCGTGTATTTTTCTGAATCAGTGCTTCCCCTTCCTCTAGGGAGTACTCACCTTTCAGTACAGGAATCATTTCTTTGTAACCGATTCCTTTCAGCGCCTGTGATGTTTCTGGGACGCCCGCCTCTAACAGTGACCTGACTTCCTCTAAGAGTCCTGCTTCGATCATTTGGTGGACCCGCTTATTTATTTTATCATATAATACGGCCCTGTCCATAGCAATTCCTAAAACCGGCCCGTCATAGATGAGACTTTGTGATTTTTTGGCTTCTTTTTCCGTCACCCCCACATCTAGCAGTTCCAATTTCCGAACCATCCGCTGTGGGTCCACAGGGATTTCTGTTTCTCCTTTTTCGCGAAGGGCTGCTATGAGGGCGTCTTTGCCTTTTTCTTGAAATAGCTGGTACCAGTGGCTCCGTCCTTCTACTTTGGGAAGAAAACTATATCCTTCCAAAAGGGATTGGATATAGAGCCCCGTCCCCCCGACCACGATAGGAATACGGCCTGCTTCGTTTTCTTCATGGATGATGCGAGTGGCTTCTCTTTGGAAATCGGCGGCAGAGTAGGATTCGGTCGGTTCCAGGCAGTCCACCAAGTAGTGCTTCACCCCATCTGCTTCTTCGGGAGTGACTTTGGCGGTACCGATGTCCATATGTTTGTAGACTTGAAAAGCATCTCCAGAAATAATGGCCGAGCCCAGCCGCTTGGCTAAATCAATGCCCAGTGCCGTTTTCCCCGATGCGGTGGGGCCCAATATGGTGATGAGTTTCTCTTTTTTCATACATCAATCACTCCGTAGGCTAATGTTGGTGAGATAAGGAATTGCGACAGTTGGTTGAAATCTCGATAGAGGTTACAGGTTGCTCAGGGTTCTAAGGGTACTCAGGGTTCTAAAGGTTTCTCGAATGTGCCAATAAACATTAGCGTCATAAACTCAACTTTCCCAACTAGAAATAGTTGAGTTTATACGATAATATACGTTGGTTCTATTGTTTATGTAGTAGTCTTGACTTTCACGAAATTTATGCTAGCGTATCTTGTCTCCCCCGTCGGGGGAGATGCCGTAGGCAGAGGGGGCTGCACTAGCGGTATGAAATGATATGTTATTTCAACCGTGTCCTTATATCGTACACATGGAGAAGTATGTCGCTAGAGCAGTCCCCTCTTTTATTCTCCCCCGACGGGGGAGACAAGACGCTAGAATTTATTTCATAGAAGTCAAGTATGCTAAATAAATTACTGTACTTATAGATTTCATCGAAGTTTTACGTCATTCCTCATGTGGGAAAGTTGAGTAACTCATTCGAGAAACCTTTAGCACCTTTAGCACCTTTAGAACCTTTAGAACCTTTAGCAACCTGTAACCTCATACCTACTGCCGCCAATCCTTAACCTAACAAAATAACTCCATAAGCAGTGCTTTGTCCCTTTTTTCCATGGATTTCTGTAAAAATTTCCTGTCGAAATAAGGGGGAAAATGGTCGTTCTTTCACGATGATTCGTTTCCTTGCCACTCGCATAGCCAGCTCTAATACGTCCATCGTCAATCCATCATAGGAAGCGGCCCGCCGGAATCCTTCCATATCATTGACTTCTCGCTTAACAGGATGATGAAACATGGGGTCAAAGTAAATCACGTCGAAACTTTTCTCTGGAGCGCGGGATAGAAATGTTTTGTAGTCTTCGTGAAATAAAGAAATCCGCCGCACCGCTTGGGTCAACGAATCTTCTTTATCCACATAGCCTGCCAGCCCAGCACGACCGATTTCATAGAGAATAGTACTTTTCTCCAAAGCAGTCACCTGTCCTCGATTTCCTAAGTACCACGACAGGGTAGTCGAATCTCCCGCTTGCCCAAAGGTGCAGTCCAGCACATCGCAGTGCCCCTCTTGAGGAAGCAAGCGGCACAAGCGATCTGCATTCCCTTTTCGCATTTGTTCGCAGCGAAGTACCGCTGTTCCTACATGGAAGCGATATGTTTCTCCTTCATTCCAGTAGTAAGGAAGTTGTTTCCCATAAATCAGAAAACCTGCTACACCATGATGGCTTGCCATGGTTTCCAGTGTATCTTCTCTAGGAAAATAAGGAAGTCCCAGTGCGTCCGCTCTATTTCTGGCTTCCGCTTTGATGGCCGCCGATGTATTTCGTATGGTTGTCACTCCGGTCATCATGGGCGTTTGAATAACCTTCCCAATTCTTCCGGTGTGAATTTCACAATGGTGGGACGGCCGTGTGGACAGACAAAGGGCCGAGTGGTATGAAACAAATCCACAATGAGTTCTTTCATCTGGCGAATGTTTAAGGGGTCGCCTCGTTTGATGGCGCCGCGACAAGCGGCATAGGCCATCATGCGATGGCGAAGTGTTTCAGGAGAAGGCACGTTTTTATCGTGGAAAGCCACCAATATTTCTTTGATGACTCGTTCCATTTCGGCTTCTGATAAATCTTCTGGTGCGCCAGTGATACGTATCACATCTCGCCCTGCCTGTTCAAAGGTGATTCCCAGCCGTTCGATTTCCTGTTTCTGCTCATCCAAAAGAACAATGTCCTCAGGGTCTACATGAATCAAGTAGGGAATGAGTATGTCCTGTACGGGAATCCCTTCTGCCCGAGAGGCTAGTCTGTCATAGCGAACCCGTTCGTGGGCGGCATGTTGGTCGATAATGAATAGGTCCATCCCCCGACGGCAAAGAATGAAGCAATCCGATACCTGGCCTAAAGGGATAATGGGCTCTTCTTCTTTTTGCGTTTCAAAGAGGGGATCTAGCGGTGCCGTTTCCTTTTGCTTTTCTTCTTCCTGCTGATAATTTTGGAAAACCGATTGGGAAGAGAGAATTCCTTTTTCTCCTGTGGCCGGCTCAAATTCATTTGGATGAGCTTTCGCCTCTGCTGTCTTATGGAATCCAGACGGTGGCATGGGCTGAGGCATAGGATTTCCATAGGGCGCTGCTGCTTCTCCCCATTTCGCCGGTGTCGCAGCTTCTTTCGGCTTTTCTTCCTGATTCCACAAACCGATGTCATGCCCTAAAGAAGAAACATCTTCCACTTTCACATCGGAGGGATTCAAATCTCCGCCGTGCAAAATTTGATGAGAAGGATCTCGAATCATTTCCCGCGCAATTTCATCCGCTTTCTCTTGTTGGGAGGTCAGCGTTTCTAGCACCGCATGATAGACCAATCGAAATAGAGATTGCTCATCAGAAAATTTGATTTCCCGTTTCTGAGGGTGCACATTGACGTCGATGCTTTCTGGCGGCACTTGGAAGGAGAGCACCAAAAGGGGATAGCCATTTTTCGGAAGCAGCGAATGATAGGCATTGTCCACGGCTTTGGAAATGGTGCTGCTCTCTACCACACGGCGATTGATAATGAGGGTCTGGTATTGCCGACTCGATTTCAAAAGGGAGGGTTTGGAAATCATCCCAGAAAGCAGCATGTCGCTGCCTTGCCCGCTGACTTCTAGCATTTCTCCTGCTGTCTTCGTTCCGTATAAAGCAGAAATCACATCCACCAGGCGACCATTGCCGGGCGTTTCAATCACGGTCCGACCATTATTGATAAGACGAAACGCGATGTCTGGATTGGCTAAGGCCAATTTGCCAATCATGCTATTGATGCGGCTCGATTCAGTCCGTTCTGATTTTAGAAATTTCTTTCTCGCCGGCACATTGTAAAATAAATCGCGCACTTCTATGGTGGTCCCCGCCGGGGCACCGATGGGCTTCACGTCCGTCACTTCGCCGCCTTCGACTTCTACCACCGTGCCTTCTTCATCTTCTGGACGCCTCGTCGTAATCGCCGTGCGAGAAACGGAGGAAATACTGGCCAGTGCTTCTCCGCGAAATCCCAAGGACGCAATGTGATAAATATTATCCACCGTCGAAATTTTGCTGGTGGCGTGGCGCACGATGGAAAGTTTCGCATCTTCGGGAGACATGCCGCTTCCGTTATCGGTGACACGGATATAGGTCATGCCGCCGTCTGCGATTTCGACTTCAATGTCTGTCGCTGACGCATCCACCGCATTTTCCACCATTTCCTTCACTGCATTGACAGGACGCTCCACCACTTCGCCTGCGGCAATCTGGTTGGCCGTCACTTCGTCCAATACATGAATCAATGCCATTATCGTCCCTCCTTCGCTTCTTTGCTCAAACGAAACAGAATTTCCATGGCTTCAATCGGGGTCTTGCTCATTACATCGATTTGCGCCAGCTCGTCAATGATGGGAGACGTAAAGAGGTCAAATCCACCGGCGCCCTGGTCAGAGACTTTTGCCGTCGGTTTTGCTACTTTTCCATCTTCCTCTTCCAATCCGTGCAGAATGTCATCGGCCCGTTTCAACAGCGCTTCTGGCAGCCCAGCCAAGCGGGCCACATGGATGCCATAGCTGCGGTCCGCACAACCTGGAATGATCCGACGCAAAAAGGTAATATCTTTTCCTCGTTCTTTGACGGACACCGTATAGTTTTTAATCCGCTGGCTGCTATCCGCCATATCCGCCAGTTCATGATAGTGAGTAGCAAATAGGGTGAATCCGTGAATCTTATGGTCGATGTATTCCACCACCGCTTTGGCAATGCTCATGCCGTCATAGGTACTGGTACCACGCCCGATTTCATCTAGGATAATCAAGCTATTTTTCGTGGCATTTCTAAGAATATAGGACACTTCTTGCATTTCCACCATGAACGTACTCTGCCCGGTAGAAATATCATCGGTGGCTCCGACTCGGGTAAATATCCGATCCACTGGCGAAAAAGCCGCACTTCTGGCGGGAATGAAAGACCCCACTTGGGCCATAATGGTCAGCACCGCCACTTGTCTCATGTAAGTCGATTTGCCTGCCATGTTCGGCCCTGTGATGACCATGATTTCCTGGTCCCGATGGTTCAGCTCTGTGTCATTGGGCACAAACATTTCCCGCTTCAGCGCATGCTCCACCATGGGATGGCGACCATCTTTGATGGAAATATGGCCTTCCTTTTGATTTAAAATGGTGGGGCGGATATAGCGATCTTTCAATGCGGCTCTTGCCAAACTGGCTAATGAATCCAGCTCAGCCAGTGCACGGGCCGTTTTTTGCATGTCTGGAATTTCTGGACGAATTTCTGCTTTGATGGCTTGATAAATTTTCAGTTCCAGTTCTTCCGTCTTTTCTTTCGCCGACAGGGCTTTTGTTTCAAATTCTTTCAGCTCTGGTGTGATGTACCGTTCCGCATTCACCAACGTTTGCTTTCGCACATAGTAAGCCGGTACAGGAATTTTATTGGCATTAGAAATTTCAAAATAGTAGCCAAAAACATTGTTGAATCCAATCTTGAGCTTGATGCCGGTCTTTTCTTTTTCCTTTTCTTCCAAGTCCGCAATGTATTTCTGGCTATTTTCCGAAAGAGAACGGACTTCATCTAGTTCGGCGGAGAATCCTTCTTTGATGTATTTCCCATCTTTGATATTCCCCGTCCCATTTTCATTCATAGAACGGTCCAGCAAATCAAAAATCGGCCCATGCAGGCCCAGCTGGCTATTCAATTTCTTTAAAATAATCGAACCTGCCCCAGAGAGAAGTTCTTTCACTTCTGGGATGACTTTCAAGGTCGCTTTCAGTGCCAGTAAATCTTTCGGTGATGTAGAATTGGCTTCAATGCGGCTCAAAATGCGCTCAAAATCAAACACAGAAGAAAGCAATTCTTCTAGCCGTGTCAATTCCGTCATATGTCCCGTGAGCTCCTGGATGCCATCTTGCCTGAGAATGATGCGATTCACATCGGTCAATGGCCGCTCCAGCCAACGTTTCAAAAGGCGCGCCCCCATAGCGGTATGGGTATAATCCAAGAGTTCCAAAAGGGTACCCCGCCGTCCGCCATCTCGCATATTTCTTGTAATTTCCAAATTCCGCAAACATTCTTCCGATAAAGTCAGGGTGTGATCTTCTCGGATGGGCTGGGCAGAATGAAATTCCGCCACATCCGTCTTCATCACTTCTTTGAGATAAGACGTCAAAAGGCGGAATACATCCTGCACTCCTTCATTTTCACAAGAAGAAGCCACCGCTGGCACTGGGCCTTCTGGCGTATCCTCTCGCCGGGAAATCAAGCAAGCTCCCATGCGGGCTGCGCAAAAGCTGGTGAGTTTGCTATACAATTCATCGGACATGGCGCAAATGGCTTCGGCCGGATTGTAGACCGACAGCATGTCAAAGAAATCGTCTCGTTCTTTTTTCTTATCCCACACGCCCCACCAGCATTCTCCTGTGGACACGTCCGCTAAAACCGCTTGAATTTCCTTTTCTGCTTCTCGGATGTAAATGAGATAATTGTTGGACTTATCGGCAATGGCATTTTCAAACAAAATGGTGCCCGGCGTGATGACGCGAATCACATCTCGCTTCACCAAGCCTTTCGCCTTCTTCGGGTCTTCTAGCTGCTCACAAATGGCAACCTTGTAGCCCTTCTGAATGAGTCGATAAATATAAATTTCTGCAGCATGAAAAGGAACGCCGCACATAGGGACACGTCCCTCAGCACCGGCGTTCTTTCCAGTCAAGGTGAGTTCTAGTTCATGGGATGCCGTCATGGCATCATCATAAAAAAGCTCATAAAAGTCGCCAAGACGATAAAAGAGCAGACTGTCCTGATATTTTTCTTTCACCTTTTTATATTGATCCATCAAAGGCGTCTTCGCCATGAAATCACCTCATATCGTGTAACATAAACGGGTTACCCCATTTTTCATTTATTGCTTCTTGTCACTAGTGACTGGTGACTCGTGACTAGATAAATGTGATTCCAGTCACTAGTCACCAGTCTACCAGTCACCGATGCTAATATAGTAATATCCCAGTGGTGCATAAAATTTTATACTAGCATCCCCTTCAGCACCCAAGTCTGTGCGGTTTCCACTTTCGCTTCCACAGTGTCTCCCACTTTGATGCCATCTTTGTATGGAAAGAGAATCATCTTATTGGTCGAAGTGCGACCGTACCAGGTATTTTCATCCTGCTTGGAAGGGCCTTCCACAATAATAGTATACGTCTTTCCTTCCATTTCCTGATTCAGTTCCAAGCTGATTTCATTTTCCACATCCATCAATTCCTGGAGACGGCGATGTTTTGTTTCATCATCAATCTGGTTCTCCATGCGAGCAGCCGGTGTACCTTTTCTCGGAGAATAAATAAAGGTATAAGCCGAATCAAATCGGATTTCTTTCAGAAGTTGCAACGTTTCCTGATGCATTTCTTCTGTTTCTCCCGGGAATCCAGTGATCAAATCGGTGGTCAATGCAATGTCAGGCATCTTTTCCCGCACATAAGCTACCAATTCTTTGAATCGTTCAATCGTATAGCCACGGTTCATGGCCTTCAGCATTTCTGTGGACCCATGCTGCACAGGAAGATGCATGTGACGTACCACTTTCGGAGAAGCTGCCATGGCGTCCACCATATCAAAGGTCATGTCTCTGGGATGAGAAGTCATATAGCGAACTCGTTCGATTCCATCAATTTTATCGATAGCGCGAATGAGCGTCCCAAAATCCGTCCCATTCCGGAAATCTAAACCATAGGAATTGACATTCTGCCCCAAAAGAGTGACTTCCTTGTATCCTTCTTGAGCCAATCCTTCAATTTCACGGCAAATATCATCCACCGGACGAGACAATTCTCTACCTCGAACATAAGGAACAATGCAATAGGTACAGAACTTATTGCACCCCTGCATGATCGGAATCCAGGCAAAAATATGGGATTTGCGTACTGCCTTCAAATCGCTATAATCACTCACACTATGTGGATTTCGTTCCGTCTTCACCACATGACTTCCCTTAGCATTTTGAGCGGAAACAATGTCTTTCAAATCATGAATATGATAGGGCCCAATGACAAAATCAATAATCGGCATCCGTTCAATGAGTTTCCCCTTATTCTCCTGGGCCATACATCCTGCAATCCCTAAGAGCAAATGGGGATTCTTTTCTTTCAGCTTCTTAATTTCCCCAATCTTGCCATACACTTTCTCTTCCGCATTCTGCCGGATGCTGCAAGTATTCATGATCACAATATCCGCATCATCCATTTTTTCCGCTGGCGTATATCCCAATTCCTCCAGCTGTCCATTGATACGTTCCGTATCGCTCTCGTTCATTTGACAACCGTAAGTTACAGTATAGTACTTCTTGTTCATTCCATTATTCCTTTATATAATACACTCGATAATTCGACACTTATCAAATGATTATATCATATTTCATAGATATTCTGCAGAAGAAATTGTATAAATTGTAATTTTAGGATTCTAAGGGTTCTAAGGATTCTCGGTCCATTGGAAATCTAACGATTTCCTCGAAGCGAGAACTTTTTATCGTCCCCTTTGGGGGAGATGCCGTAGGCAGAGGGGGCTGCACCAGCGGTATGAATACAAATGTTATTCATACTGTAACACCACAACTCCCACAAAATCCGCCACGCTGGACGCCTATATCATTTTTCTCACAATGTATATCAAAATGCTAGTGCGAGCTATCCCCTTGTCCATTCGCTTCGCTCACAGCCTTTCCCCTTCCAAAGGAAGGGGATTTTTGGTGCTTCTACCGCTACATTTCACTACCCCTTTCATCGCTACAGAACCATTAAATGCACAAGTCATCTCCATGTTCTTCTAGCCATTCCATTGCTACAGAACCCTAAAATGTACATTTCATCTCCATGTCCCTCTATCTATTCCACTGCTACAGAA
>CAVBRV010000025.1:0-20669 GCA_963597965.1 Paludibacteraceae bacterium
CCACCAAATCCTATTTCATCAAACCACATATTTCCTGAGCGGTCGTAGTTTCAGATACATCCATGTGGACAGCCTGCTGACGAGAACCGTACGCCACTCTTCACTCCTATCTTTGATAGGAAGGGGAAGCAGAAGCTGCGTGGTGCCGCACTCACCGGGTCCTCCAGTTATATGACACGTTGGGCTATGATTCGTCTCATTCGAAAGGAAAGCAGGTTTGAGGGGATAGGATTGCAAGTAGGCAGTTAGCAGTTTGCAGTAGGCAGTGGATTCCCCATATCCCAACTTCTAACATTTCATCATGGTGTCTAGAGTGCTTTCTATCAACCATGCCTTCTATGTCAGATGGAGGTCTGGGCAGAATCTACTGCTTACCGCCTACTGCTAACTGCAAACTATTTCTGCCAACTGCCTACTGTAAACTGCTAACTAACATAAATCCCATTACCATGGTAATGATTCATGTTTTTCTTCTTCCATTCACACCTCTGCTTTCCATGGAAGGCAGAATTGGCCGAAAGGCAATTTCATAAGCAATGAAAAAGCACATCTTCTTTTACAAGAGGGGGTGCTTTTTGTGCATTTTTTAGGGATTAGGGATTAGGGATTAGTGGCTAGGGATTAGGAACGTGGTATAATCGAAGAGGAAAAGATGAATTTTTTACTCGTTAGAGATTTTTGGAGGAAAACGCCTATTAAGTAAAGAAGGATAATTCGTTGGCGGAGATATTATGAATTATAAAGTGTACAAAAAAGTTACCTATATTTTTATGGCAATAGCATACGTTTGCTTTTTATTTAAAGTAAGTATCGTCTTTGAAGATTTTCTTGGAAGTGTATTTTGTTTGTTAGCGGCCATTACTGGCAGAATATATTATACAAAGGAAATAAAAATACTACGCCGTATAAAGGAACCAAATGAAGACATCAAAAAGAGAATCAATCAAACTATCGGCGTGTCTTTTGTGGCTCCCTTATCGTTAGGCATACCTGCGGTCGTGTTATTGATATACGGAATACAAGAATAAAACGATAGTGTCTCAAGATTTCTCCACTTTTGTCTAACATAGTCACTTAGTACAGTAGAACTCTCCTTGCACTAATCCCGTCGGTCGAAATGACAGTCTCGTTGCTACTTTCTTCTTAACTTAGCGACATTGCCTAGAACCCTTAGAACCTTTAGAACCCCTAGAACCTTTAGCAACCTGAGTAACCTGAGAAACCTGTACTAATAAAGGAGCCACCCATGTCATTCACTTCTCTCATCCTCATGATCCTGACATTCCTAGTTAATTTCATCATTCACTTCGCCTTTTGGGTGATTATGTACAACGTAGCCAGTCCGTTTCTGGAACCTAACCAGCTCATTCCGGCGGGGCAGGAGGTGGATTTCTTTGCGAAGCTTTGTTGTATTTCTATCTTGGCGCCAGCAGTGGTCTTTTCATTGGGGCCCATGCAGCGGTTTCTGGTATGGAGTGAAGGGGGACGCGTGGCGACGGGGGAGTGGAAGGCGCGGATGGAGCGGGCGCTTTCTGAAATTTGTGCTCGCGCGCGATTGCAGCCTTCCGATTATTCTCTCTATGTGGCACAGACCCAGGAGCTTAATGCGTTTGCTTTGGGAAATAGGCATATCGCGGTCACGGCGGGGGCGCTGCAATACTTGGATGATCGGGAGCTTACAGGGATTATGGCACATGAAATGGGGCATCTCCAGCAGGGGCATACGAGAGCCGGGCTTTTCATTGTGGGCATGAATTGGTTTGGTCGCATCATCGCTTGGGTCTATATGATGATGAATGTGCTCTGCCGATTGGTGCTCTGGATTCCGTTCTTGGGCTGGATTGTGGGGATCTTGATGACTCTCATTAATTTGCAATACACGGTGTGCGTATTTCTTTTGCAAGTACCGGCTCGTTTTCTCATGCTTTTCGGGCAGCGGAAGGAGGAGTACGAGGCGGATCGCTATGCTTGCCGGATTAGGCTGGGGCGGGAATTGGAACGGGGACTCATGGATGTGGATGCCTATTATGGTTCATATCGGATGGGGTTCTTGGAGCGGCTTCAGTCGGATCATCCGGATACGAGGAAACGAATCGAGCGAATAAGGCAGTATCATGGTGACTAGTGACTAGTGACTGGGGAAGTAGGCGGTTAGCAGTTGGCAGTAGGCAGTAAATTTCAGGCACCACCGGTGCATCACTATCAATGAAAATGTTGAGAGATTAAGTGGCTAGGGATTGGGGAGTAGAGTTTTGAGAATTGAGATTTGAGGGGTGTTAGCAGTAGGCAGTAAAAACGGTTTCATGAGAGACGGTGTTTCTCGTCAAACCGTTTTTGTGTGTTTGGAATTTGCAGTATTTACCACTAGCGTCATGGGGGCCGGGGGTATTGGGGCGAAATGAAGAAGGTGGTATAAATGGATTTGTGTCCCTGAGTGGAGAAATCTCTTCAGTGCTAGCGATAAGGGCTTAAAGACAAAAACAGGATTCTGTCATCAAGCCTTTACCGCTAGCGCTGAAGAGATTTCTCCACTCAGGGACACAAATCATTTCAAGACTTTTGCATCATCAAGCACAAATAGGATCGGTCGAAATGACGGTAGTGCTTCTAACAGCTATAGGCACATTCGAGAAACCTTTAGAACCTTTAGAACCTTTAGAACCCCTAGAACCCCTAGAACCCCTAGAACCCCTAGAACCCCTAGAACCCCTAGAACCTTTACTATCTTGTCCGCTATTTCCGGACGCCGAATCTGTTACTGCCAAATCATTTCATACCGCTAGTGCGAACTATCCCCCTGCCTCCTTCCAAAGGAAGAGGGTAAGCGCTATTGCTTCTATCGCTAACGCACTCAAATCTCAAAACTCAAATCTCTACCCCAAACCCCAAACCCTAATCCCTAGTCACCAGTCACTAAATCCATCTTGCAAAACAAAGAATCCAGTGCTAAAATAGGCTGGAACAAAAATCCTGAAAAAATCAAGAGGAAAATGTGACGCAAAAATATTTCTATATGTACAATAAAAATATTTATAACAGAAAATAGAAATATGCTGCTATACAAAATTTCTTTATGATAAAATACGGGATTTGGTTGCGAGAAAGCGAAAAATGTGATAAAATTTTATTTCGCAACGGTTCTTATAGTATATATAATAATGTTTACAAGGCTTAATGGAGGAGAAGCAAGGGCGCGTTTCACGGTTCCTTGCTTATTTTTCGCTAGTGAGCCAGTCATAGTGCGTGTTTAGTAACTCGGAAATAGCGATGAACTCGCTGAGCGATTGTTGTTGGTTGTTAGTTGCTGGTTGTTTGGGCTTCAGACAACCAACAACTAACAACCAACAACAATATCATCGCATGGATTCGGTCCATATGACGCACAAGAGTGACAAGCACCCACTAAGTAATGTTTTAAATGAAAGGATGAGGCGAGGAATGCCAAGCAGCAAAATGTTCAGACCTGTTGTGGTAGGGAAGAAGAAAAGATACACCTTTGCCAGATCGCAGGAAGTACTGAAGATGCCCCATTTGCTTGACCTGCAGACGAAATCGTATGAATGGTTCTGCCGGGAAGGGCTGAAAGATGTTTTCGCAGATATTTCTCCAATCGAGGATAGTGCACACAAATGGGCCCTGCACTTTGGCGATTATTATTTCGGCAAAGGCAAGTACGACATTGAACAGTGCAAAGCGAAGGATGTCAATTATTCCGCTCCGCTGTATGTGAAAGTTCGTCTGGAAAATAAGGAAACCGGGGAACTGAAGGAACACGATCTGTTCATGGGGGATTTCCCGATCATGACTGACACGGGCACCTTCATTATCAATGGCGCAGAACGTGTCATCGTATCTCAGTTGGTCCGTTCTCCTGGCGTGTACTACAAACGGGAAAAGGATGCGTTCGGCAAGGAAATTTATTCTGCCCAGCTCATTCCAAACCGCGGCGCGTGGATTGAACTCGAATCCGACCCAGGCGGTTCTCTGTCTGTCCGTATCGACCGCAACCGCAAGATGCCAGTCACCGTACTGGTTCGCGCTTTGGGCTATTCTTCTAATGATGACATTCTGGAACTCTTCGACCATGATATTCATATCGAAAAGACCTTGGAAAAGGATAGCACTGTAGACAGAAAGTCCGCGCTCATCGAAATTTACCACAAACTTCGTCCTGGCGAACCAGCCACCGAAGAAAGTGGTACTACCCTGTTGAACAATTTCTTCTATGACCCACGCCGGTATGACTTGGCAAAAGTAGGCCGTTACAAGCTGAATAAGAAATTGGCTTGGAAGAATCGTCTCCTGGGACATAAGACCGATGGTCCGATTGTCAATATGGAAACGGGCGAAGTGGTGATCGAAGCGAACAGCATCATCGATGCGGAAGCTATCGCTAAAATTGAAGAAAGCGGCGTATTCTCTTCCTATGACCAGGTAGAAGTGATGACCCAGAAGGACGACGGCACACCGGTTAAGGTGATTTGCACTTCTGGCAATCGCGAAGACAATTATCGCACTCTGGAAAGATGCGACATCATCGCTTGCATCGATTATCTGCTGAACATGATGCAGGGTTATGGCAAGAGCGATGACATCGACCATTTGGGCAATCGTCGCGTGCGTTGCGTAGGCGAACTCCTGCAGAACCAGTTCCGCATCGGCCTCACCCGTATGGAACGTGTGGTTCGTGAAAGAATGACGACCCAGGACCAGGATAAGATGACTCCACAGGCTTTGGTGAATATTCGTCCAGTTGTGGCAGCTATCAAAGAATTCTTTGGCAGTTCCCAGCTGTCCCAGTTCATGGACCAGACGAACCCATTGGCTGAACTGACCCATAAACGTCGTCTCTCCGCATTGGGACCTGGCGGTCTCTCCCGTGAACGTGCCGGATTTGAAGTCCGCGACGTACATTATTCTCACTACGGCCGCATGTGCCCAGTAGAAACCCCAGAAGGTCCGAACATCGGTCTGATTTCCTCCCTGTCCAACTACGGGATTATCAACAAATATGGTTTGATTGAAACTCCATATCGTCTGATTAACCAGGAAAATCATACCGTTACCAACGAATGTAAATATGTAACCGCTGACATCGAAGAAGATAAGATCATCGCTCAGGCCAGTGAACCGCTGGACGCAGAAGGCCATTTCATTCATAAGAATGTAGCCAGCCGTCGCGGTCCAGACGTGTTGGAAGCAGAACCAGAAGAAGTGGATTTGATGGACGTATCCCCGAAACAGGTGGTTTCCATCGGTACTTCTTTGATTCCATTCTTGGAACACGATGATACAAACCGAGCTCTGATGGGTGCGAACATGCAGCGTCAGGCTGTACCGCTGCTTCGTCCAGAAGCACCGCTGGTCGGCACCGGCATGGAATGGGTCGCTGGACAGGACTCCGGCGTCTGCATCCTCGCAAAGCGTGGTGGCACGGTAGAAAGAATCACGGGTCGTCAGATCATTGTCCGCGCAGATAACGGCGAACTCGACACTTATGATTTGATTAAATTTGCTCGTTCCAACCAGTCCACCTGCATCAACCAGCATCCACTGGTCTTCAAGGGTGACCGCGTAGAAGCGGGGGATACCCTGGCAGACGGCATGGCCACCGATGGCGGCGAACTCGCTCTGGGCCATAACGTGCTGGTTGCCTTCGTATCTTGGGAAGGGTACAACCACGAAGACGCCGTGCTCATTTCTGAACGTCTCGTGAAGGATGACCTGTATACCTCCATCCACATTGAAGAATACGAATGTGATGCTCGTGATACGAAACTGGGCGAAGAAGAAATTACCCGTCAGCTCTCTTCTGTTTCTGAAGATGCTGTGAAATATTTGGATGAAAACGGGATCATCATGGTGGGCGCTGACGTGAGACCGGGCGACATTCTGGTCGGCAAAGTGACCCCGAAGGGTGAAACTGAACTCACTCCAGAAGAACGACTGCTCCGCGCGATTTTCGGCGATAAAGAAAGAGAAGTCCGTGATACATCCCTCCGTGTACCGCACGGTGAATTTGGTAAAGTCGTAGACGTCAAAGTCTTCACCCGTGAAAACGGCGATGAATTGGCACCTGGCGTGAACAAATTGGTTCGCGTTTACATTGCTCAGAAACGTAAGATTCGTGAAGGCGATAAAATGGCAGGTCGTCATGGTAACAAGTGCGTATGCTCCCGTATCATGCCAATCGAAGATATGCCGTTCACTCCCGATGGCCGTCCGGTCGACCTGGTACTGAACCCATTGGGCGTACCATCTCGAATGAATATCGGTCAGATTTTGGAAATCCATCTGTCCTGGGCTTGCCACATGCTGGGTGAAGAAATTCACGAAGCTCTGAAAGCCGGCGAAGGGTCTGCGAAATATGAAGCCATGAAACAGCGTCTTATCGATTGCGGTTATGATTTCGACAAATATGGCATGCCAGAACCGACAGAATCGGGCATTCACATCGCAACCCCGGTATTCGATGGTTGCCGAGATGAAGATTTGGCAGCTACCTTGAAAGCCGCTGGTCTTCCGGCCAATGCGAAGACTGACCTCTATGATGGACGTACCGGTGAAAAACTGGACAACCAAGTTACCATCGGTTGGAAATACATGCTGAAGCTCCATCACCTGGTTGATGATAAAATCCATGCTCGTTCCACTGGTCCATACTCCTTGGTTACCCAGCAGCCACTGGGCGGCAAGGCACAGTTCGGCGGCCAGCGTTTCGGCGAAATGGAAGTTTGGGCACTGGAAGCCTACGGCGCTGCTTACACGCTGCAGGAAATCCTGACTGTCAAGTCCGATGATGTCATCGGTCGTGTGAAAGCCTATGAAAAGATTGTCAAAGGCGAAAATATTCCAAGCCCGGGCGTACCGGAATCCTTCAAGGTTCTCATGAAAGAACTCCAGTCCATTGGCCTCGATGTCCGTATTCTCAATGAAAACGGCGACGAAGTGGTAATGAAAGAACTGGACGAAAGCGATTTGGAACAGGGCTACGGCGGCGGTCAGCCATGGCACAAGGATGAACTGAAAGAAGCCATGGAAGGGGACGATGCCATTTCTAATTCCAGAAACGCCATGGAAACCTCGATGGCTGGCGGCGAAACCGCGGTGGATAATGATGTAGCATCCTTCAATGACACCCTCGAAGCAGAAGCCAATGCACCAACTGACGAAGAAGCTGGTTTTGGCGAAACTGATCTCAATACTGAAATGGGCCATTTCGATGATGATGGCTCTGATGAATAATTCCGGAAAGGAGCGCTTACAAATTGTTAGATGTAAATGAATTTGATTCCATGAAAATCGGTATCGCCTCTCCGGAAAAGATCCTGGAATGGTCTCACGGAGAAGTGACCAAGCCGGAAACCATTAACTACAGAACGCTGAAGGCAGAAACCGACGGCCTCTTCTGTGAAAAGATTTTCGGACCGACCAAAGACTGGGAATGCAAATGCGGCAAATACAAAAAGATGCGTTATAAAGGTACCATCTGCGACAAGTGCGGCGTGGAAGTCACCTCTTCCAAAGTCCGCCGTGAACGCATGGGCCATATCGCATTGGCTTGCCCGGTGTCTCATATCTGGTATTTCAAAGGCACCCCGTCCCGTATCGGACTGATCCTTGAAATTTCCCCGAGACAGCTGGAAAGAGTTCTGTATTTCGCTGCTTACATTGTGCTTGACCCAGGCGAAACCAACCTGTCCAAGAAACAGGTCTTGAATGAACAGGAATACCAGGAAGCCGTTTCTACCTATGGCAAAGGCAGCTTCAAAGCCCAGATGGGCGCTGAAGCTATCCAGGCTCTGCTGAAAGAACTGGACCTGCCACAGCTGGAAGCCGCTCTGAAAAAAGAAATCGAAGAAGGCAGCGGCCAGCGTAAAGTGAAATGCATCCGCCGCTTGGAAGAAGTCGAAGCTTTCCTTCACTCTGGCAACAAACCAGAATGGATGATTCTTACCGTTCTTCCAGTCATTCCACCTGACCTTCGTCCAATGGTACAGCTCGATGGTGGCCGTTTCGCGACTTCCGACCTGAATGACCTCTATCGTCGTGTCATCAATAGAAATAACCGTCTGAAACGGTTGATGGAACTGGGCGCACCAGAAATTATCATCAGAAACGAAAAACGTATGCTCCAGGAAGCTGTCGATGCTTTGATCGATAACGGCCGCCGGGGGCGCGCTGTTTCTGGTCCTGGCAATCGTCCGCTGAAATCCCTCTCTGATATGCTGAAAGGGAAACAGGGCCGTTTCCGTCAGAACTTGCTCGGTAAACGTGTCGACTACTCTGGCCGTTCCGTAATCGTAGTCGGTCCAGAACTGAAAATGTACCAGTGCGGTCTGCCAAAGGAAATGGCTATCGAACTCTTCAAACCATTCATCATGCATGAATTGATTAAGAGAGGCGTTGCCAGCAATCTGAAGGCCGCTCGTAAGAAAGTGGATAAATTGGCTCCCGAAGTTTGGGAAGTATTGGGCGATGTGATCAAAGAACATCCAGTCCTCCTGAACCGTGCGCCGACATTGCACAGACTGGGCATCCAGGCCTTTGAACCGATCCTTTGGGAAGGCCGTGCCATCAAATTGCATCCACTGGTATGCCCTGGCTACAATGCCGATTTCGATGGGGACCAGATGGCATGCCATTTGCCGCTGTCCGTCGAAGCCCAGGCAGAAGCTAGAACGTTGATGCTTTCTATCAATAACATTCTGTCTACGAAGGACGGGAAACCAGTGGCTATTCCTTCTCAGGATATGATTCTGGGTTCCTATTACCTGACCATCGTAAAAACAGACAACGATACGAAAGTCGATTTCACGGACGAAGAAAAGAAAGCCAATCCGAAGGCAAAATTCGACCCGATGAAACAGTGGAAAGTGGCAGAAGATACCATGGATTCTTCCAAGCTCCATGCCTTCACCGGTTACGACGAAGTCATGCTCGCTTATAAACTCCATGAAATTGGCATCCATGATTTCATCAAAGTATACATTCCGAAAGAAGACCGTCCCGATGGATTCAATGAAGATGATTCCGATTTGGTTATTACCACACCGGGCCGTCTGATTTTCAACTATGCTATTCCGAGAGAACTCCGTTTCTTCTACAAACGTCATGAAAAACGGATCGATGAAAAAGGAAATACTTATGAAGTCACCAACAATGGCTTGGGGATCACCATCGGCAAGAAACAGATGGGCAAACTGGTCAATGATTGCTTCAAGAAATTGGGCTTCAAAGCCACCGGCGACCTCTTGGACTCCGTCAAAGCACTGGGCTTCCACTATGCACTGATTTCTGGTATTTCCATCGGCATCTACGATGTCGCTGTACCACCGGAAAAGAATAAGATTCTGGCAGATGGCGATGCCAAAGTCGAACAGATTAAACGCTTCTTCCGTCGCGGCCTCATGACTGACGATGAAAGATACAGACGTGTTGTAGACGTTTGGAGTAAGAAGACCGACGAAGTGGGCGCCGCTATGAAGAGTTCCATGGTGAAGTTCAACCCGCTGACCATGATGGCTCAGTCTGGTGCCCGTGGTAACGATAACCAGATTCGTCAGCTGGCTGGTATGCGCGGCCTGATTGCCGATACCTCCGGTAAGACCGTAGAATTACCAGTAAAAGCAAACTTCCGTGAAGGCTTGACCGTATTGGATTACTTCACCTCTTCCCACGGCGCTCGTAAAGGTCTCGCCGATACGGCTCTCCGTACCGCCGATTCCGGTTACCTCACCCGTCGTCTGGTTGATGTATCCCAGGACGTTATCGTTCGTGAAGAAGACTGCGATGTACAGGTATTGAACTTCGATAAAGAACAGAGCATCATCGCTTCTCAGCCAGAAGTGAAGAAGACCATTATGGGCCTGAAACAGACTCTCTTGGGGGCTGTGCTGGATGAAGATGTGATTGACCGCAGAAACGGCGATATTCTCCTTGTCAAAGGCAAGACCATTGACGCCGACGATGTGACTCTCATGAACCATCACCTGGTGGAATCGGTCACCGTCATCATTCCGAATGCAGAAGGCACCGAACCGGCTGAACCACAGACCTTCGATCTGGGCACCACCGATGCGGTAGCCGAATACAACCGCGCTATGCGTCACCATCTGACCGTTCGTTTCCTCGGAAAGAAACTGGAAGATGATGTGCTGGACCGCAAAGGTAACTTGGTACTGAAAGCGGGCACCGAAATCACAGAAGAAGTGGCAGAAACCATTTTGGCTGCTGACATTCCGGCAATCCATGTTCGTATGGATCAGTGCGAAGGTGTGGAAGTGTCCCTCATCGAAGAAAAAGGTCAGCCCATCGAATCCTTGGCAGACCGTATCGCAGGCCGCTGCCCGCTGGAAGACATCGTCAATCCGAAGACTGGCGAAATCATTGCCAAGAAGAACGAAGAAATGACGGACGCTCAGGCAGAAGAAGTCCAGAAATACTACGATACCATCAAAGTTCGTTCTATTCTGACCTGTCACTCCGCTCACGGCGTCTGCGCGAAATGCTATGGTCGAAACCTGGCTACCGGCCGCCATGTAGAAATTGGCGAAGCAGTGGGCATCATCGCTGCTCAGTCCATCGGTGAACCAGGTACCCAGCTGACCATGCGTACCTTCCATACCGGCGGCGTAGCATCCGCAGAAGATATTACACAAGGTCTTCCACGTGTCGAAGAATTGTTTGAAGCCCGTAAACCAAAGGGCAATGCGCTCATCGCTCGCATGGACGGCACCGTTTCTATTTCCGCTGCCGAAGACAACCCGAACGTCAAGGTCATCACCATCACCAACGAAAACGGCGAAGCCGAAAGCGAAAAGATTCCGGTGGCGAAGAAAATTTCCGTTCAGGACGGTCAGTTCATCAAAGCTGGCACTCGCCTCTTTGAAGGTAACGTCAACCCCCACGATATTCTCGATGTCCTCGGCGTACAGGCTACCCAGAACTACATCGTTAAGGAAGTACAGAAAGTATACCGCAGCCAGGGCGTAGAAATTAACGATAAACACATCGAAGTCATCGTTCATCAGATGCTCCGTAAAATTAAAATCACCGAACCAGGCGATTCCGGCTGGCTCCCCGGTGAAACAGTGGACATCGTGGCCTTCCGTGCCATGAACGAACGCCTCGACGACGAAGGCAGAGAAAAGGCACAGGGCGAAAACCTGCTCCTGGGTACCACCAAAGCAGCTCTCGCGACAGACTCCTTCCTCTCTGCTGCTTCCTTCCAGGAAACCACCCGCGTCTTGACCGAAGCCGCTATCAAAGGCAAGGAAGATCCGCTCCTGGGCCTGAAGGAAAATGTCATCATCGGCAAACTCATCCCAGCTGGTACCGGCATGTCCCGCTACCGCAAGTTGAAAGTGGTTCATAACGCAACGCCTTATGGCGCGGCTGTGGAAGCACAGGATGAAGAATAATTGAATAAAGCATTATGAGTAAGGTGACTAGTAGACTAGTGACTGGTGACTGGGGAATATTTCCAGTTACCGTGACTGGTTACTGGTCACTTTTTTGTTGTGGAAATAGTGACTGGTAGTTAATTCACTTTTGAAAAGATTTTCTTATCATGAAGGTTTAGGGGGTAAGGGGTGAATTATAGTATTTAAGCTCAAACTTCCCACCTAAAAAATAGTGCGATACGCTGATATAATCTAATGTCAAGCGGTATTTGAATACAAATGATAGGCCCATCGGGCATCTCCCCCCTTCGGGGGAGAATCAAAGAGGGGGTGCATTTCCTTCGGCCGCAAGGCCGGTTGTATGGTTTTCTAAATGCTAAGCGGGATAAAAAACAAAATGATGCTAATCAAACAATGTAATGTATACCGTTTTGTATTTATGAAAACCATACAACCAGCCTACGGCTGAGGGAAATGCATATCTCGCTTCGCTCGAAATGGCGTCTCACTACATCCCTGCGTCGCTATGCTCCTAGTGATGTAGTTCGCTTGCACAACCTTTTGGTGCTTTCGGTCCCCAACTTTCCTCCGTAGGGGGAAAGTTGGGGACCTATCATTGGTATTTAAAAGCGTTGAATTGAATAACTGTTATCGACGTGAAACATTATTTCAAGGGTGGGAAGTTTGAGATTTAAAACTTAAGCCATTGACATTTTCAATGCTTGCTATTTATAAATCATGGACTTGGGAAGTAAACTATAAACAATAAGCAGTCAACTGTCAACCGTTAACCGTTAAACGTCAACTGCCAACCGCCAACTGCTAACCATCCTCGCTAATCTATGCAAAAATATTGACAAAGCTTCGATTTCTATAATATCTACGCATAATTGTTATGCCTGATAATGGAAAATAAGAAAGAAAAAGAGATGGAAAAATGCGATAAACTTACTCAGCTTTTACAAGTCTTCTGTAAGTTTATTCATTAAGTATATACTTTTTCTGAAAATGGAAAAGCAAGAAGAAAAATTTTTCAAATTGACAGATCATACAATATGTACTATGATAATGGCAACTTAAAACATTTTTCTGCCGTTCCTAGAAAAATTAAAGTGTACCATTAAATGCATATGGTATGCATGGATAGCGGTAGAAATTTTGTTTCAAATTAGGAGGAGATTGTATGAAGAACAGTAAAAAGTTAATGTCTTTCGTAGTCGCATCTCTCGCAATTGCGGGGGGGGTACACCCGTTCGTAACTCAAGCGGCACCTACCAATGATCAGTTAGACAAGAAGATTGATTCTTGGATTTCCACTGTAAATCAAACCAAGAGCGATGTAGAACAACTGAAAGATCAAGTTAGTTCTATGGATCCTTCTAAGGAAGCACAGGCTCGCGAAGACGCAGATAAGAACCTGCAGCAGAATATTGATGCAGAAGTCAATGCTCGTAGCGATGCTGACAAAAACTTACAGGCTGGCATTGACAATGTGAATGCCAAAGCAGATAAAGCTGATATCAAAGCAGATACAGCATTAAAAGTAACAGGAAATGGTGCACTGCAGAATGGGGCGACAAATCTGACTGATGGGGTCAATCAGAATACCCGCCTCACGGAAGCAGAAGCCAAAGCACGTGAGAATGCGGATAACGCAGAAGCCACAGCTCGTGCAGATGCAGACAAGAAGTTGCAGGATAACATTAACGCAGAAGCAACTGCCCGTGAAAATGCAGACAAAGCCGAAGCGGCAGCTCGTAAAGATGCAGACAGCAAACTGGATAGCAAGATTAACGCAGAAGCTACAGAACGTAAAAATAATGAAGCAGCTCTGAGAGATACGATTGCCGGGGAAGCAGCCGATAGAGCAGCAGAAGACCAGAAATTGGCTAACCAGATTAAAGATAAGGCAGACAAAGCCGATGTAGCCAATAATGCCAGTGCTATCGAAAGCAATAAACAGGCTATCAGTGATGAAGCAAAAGCTCGCGATAATGCAGACAAGAAATTATCCGATAAACTGACCATCACAGATGCCAAAGTAGACAATGAAGCAACTGCCCGTGAAAATGCAGACAAAGCTGAAGCGGCAGCTCGCGCCGATGCAGATAGCAAACTGGATAGCAAGATTGATGCAGAAGCTACAGAACGTAAAAATAACGAAGCAGCCCTGAGAGATACGATTGCCGGGGAAGCTGCTGATAGAGCTGCTGAAGACCAGAAATTGGCTGACCAGATTAAAGATAAGGCAGACAAAGCCGATGTAGCCAATAATGCCAGTGCTATCGAAAGCAATAAACAGGCTATCAGTGATGAAGCAAAAGCTCGCGATAATGCAGACAAGAAATTATCCGATAAACTGACCATCACCGATGCCAAAGTGGATAATGAAGCTACCGCTCGTGCCAATGCGGATGCAGCAGAAGCCGCAGCTCGTGCAGATGCAGATAAGTCCTTGGATCAGAAAATTTCTCAGGAAATTGCTGACCGCAAAGCTGCTGACAAAGCACAGGACAAAGTCATGGAAACCATCAATAAAAACGTGGCTGATGGTTTCGACACCATTAATAAAAATGTAGCAGATGGATTTGATGCCATCAATAAGGTCAATGCGGCTCAGGATGCCCAGATCAAAGACATGCAGGATAAGTGGGCTGATTCTGAACGTGCCTTCAATGCAGAACAGGTGGAACAGATTGACCGGAATAAAGATAACATCAACAACATCTATGAACAGATGGATCAGGGCGCTTATAATACGGAAGATGGCAATGTTATCGGGAAGAATGATACCATTGGCGAAGCTCTGAAACATTTGGATGAAAATGCTGGTGCTATGAAGGATAGTCTTGATGCTGAAGCTACAGAACGTAAAAATAATGAAGCAGCCTTGAGAGATACGATTGCAGGAGAAGCAGCTGATAGAGCTGCCGAGGATCAGAAACTGGCTGACCAGATTAAAGAAAAAGCTGACAAGAAAGATGTAGAAAACAATACAGCTAACATTGAAAGCAATAAACAGGCCATCAGTGATGAAGCCAAAGCTCGTGAAAATGCAGATAAAAAATTATCTGATAGACTGACCATCACTGATGCTAAGGTAGATAATGAAACTACTACTCGCGAAAATGCTGACAAGGTACTGCAGGATAATATCGATAAAGAAGCTAAAGCTCGTGCCGATAAGGATACAGAACTGGACGGTAAGATTACTGAAGAAGCTAAAAATCGTGCTGATGCAGATAAGACATTGCAGGACAACATCGATAAAGAAGCTAAAGCTCGTGCCGATAAGGATACAGAACTGGACGGTAAGATTACTGAAGAAGCTAAAAATCGTGCTGATGCAGATAAGACATTGCAGGACAACATCGATAAAGAAGCTAAAGCTCGTGCCGATAAGGATACAGAACTGGACGGTAAGATTACTGAAGAAGCTAAAAATCGTGCTGATGCAGATAAGACATTGCAGGACAACATCGATAAAGAAGCTAAAGCTCGTGCCGATAAGGATACAGAACTGGACGGTAAGATTACTGAAGAAGCTAAGAATCGTGCTGATGCAGATAAGACATTGCAAGACAACATCGATAAAGAAGCAACTGCTCGCGCTGATGCTGATAAAGCCGAAGCCAAGATTCGTGCAGAGGCTGATCAGCTATTGACAGATAATTTGGCAAAAGAAATTCAGAACCGTGCAGATGCTATTTCTGCTGAAGAAAAAGCTCGTACAGCAGCAGATACCCAGCTCCAGCAGAATATCGATAACGAAGCTGCTTTCCGTGAAGCTGCTGATAAAGCATTGCAGCAGAATATCGACAATGTTTCCAAGGAAGCAACCAAAGGCACAGCAAAAGCTGTGGCACTGGCTGCTCTCCATCCACTGGATTATGATCCGGCTAACAAGTTTGATATTGCTGCAGCAGGTGGTTTCTACAAAGGCGAAAATGCAATGGCCCTGGGTGCCTTCTATCGTCCGAATAGAAATGTAATGCTCAGCTTTGCAAGCACCATTGGTGGCGGTGAAAATGCTTACAACGTAGGCTTGACTTTCAAGATTGGTAGATCCTCCGCAAAACAGGCGGAACAGCCATCTGCTCTTACCACTGCTGAACTGTATCAGATGATTGGTGCTATGCAGGATCAGTTGAATGCACAACAGAAGAAGATTGAAGAACTGGAAGCACAACAGGCGAAATAAGCTGCTTGGTTAATCCATGAGTGTAAAGTTCAGATAGGTTTATATTGAAAAATCCGAAGACTATAGAATCAAAATCTATGGTCTTCGGATTTTTGCTTGTAAGCTAAGCGATTAGTAGTCAACTGCCAACTGCCAACTGCCAACTGCTAACTGCTAACTGCCAACTGCCAACTGCCAACTGCTAACTGCCAACTGCCAACTGCCAACTGCCAACTGCTAACTGCTTACTGCCCACTATCTCCCATTTACTAACTTGTCATATTTTGCTACAATACAAATAGGAAAGGAAGGTGATGGCATGAGTCGAATTAAAACCTGGGATGAGCTTACTATACAGGACAATTTCCTATTTCAAAAGGTTATGCAGAACAAACGAATTTGTAAGCATCTGATTGAATGTATTTTACAAATCAAAATCAAGGAAATCACATTTCCTGCTGCAGAAAAATCGATTGCTGTGGGGCATCTGAGTAAGAGCATCCGATTGGATGTGTATGTGAAAGATGAAACGGGGCGGGTCTTTGATATTGAGATGCAATGCAGTAACGGCAGTGATGATGAACTGCCGAAGCGAACTCGGTATTATCAAGGCCTTATTGATATGGAGATTTTGACCAAAGGTGAATCCTATAGCAAATTGAAGCCCTCCTATGTGATTTTTATTTGTACCTTCGATCCCTTTGATGACAATTTACCCATGTATACCTTCCGCAATCGTTGTGTAGAAAAAGAGGGGCTGGAGTTAGGTGATCAGACTACCAAGTTATTTTTGAATTGTAAGGGACAAAGTGACCATCTCAATCCTGATATAGCTGCTTTCCTTCGATATGTAGATGGGAAAGCACCGAAAGGAAATTTTACGAAAGAAGTGAATGAGGAAGTCATTCGCGTGAAGCAGCAAGATGAAATGAGGCGAGAGTATATGACATTAGCCATGGAACTTAGAAATAGAGAAGAGGTAGGAGTACAGAAGGGAATAGTACTCGGTCGCAAGCAGGGAAGAACAGAAGGCATATCAGAAGCTCATCAGATGACGATTATGAATTTAATGGGGATGCATATGCCTGTAGATTCTATTGCACGGGCTATTGGACAAACGCCGCAATATGTGGAAAGTGTCATAAAGCAAACTAAGGAGCACAAGTGACTGGTAGACTAGTGACTGGTGACTGGGGTATGAGTAACCCAATCCGAGTCACTAGTCACCAGTCACCAGTCACTTTTTTAGAAAAGGAGTACCTATGTGGCATAAACTATGTTCCCTCTGTCTGGCAGGGCTGCTCAGTTTGGGCGGATGGTCTTTGGCTTCGGCAGATACCTTGTTCATCCAGGGACTGGGAACGATTGATTTAGGAAAAGAAGTGACCGTCACCGATGGGGCGAAAAGCCAGGTGGGGCCTTTTATGATTTCCGGAACCCATCGGAAAGACTATGGAAAATCGGCGCGGGCTGCTATGTGGTCTATTTTGACTGTGCCGCCGGGAATGAATCTCTATCCCGAAAAAGCGCCATTTCCTTATGATACGTTGCACTTGTATCAGATTCGGAAATCCGATGTTCGCGGGACCTATAGTGCCGGCGTTTTCGTGGTGAAAGGGACGGCGGAAGATTTTTTCCATGAAGGAAATAAAAAGGCCGAGGCATTTTGGGAAAATGCTTTTCGTGAAGATGCGGAGCGGCCAACGTCTCTCTTTGGCATGCCCAAAATTCGCACTGAAGAATTTCAAGCCTTGATGGATCAAATTCTGGCAGAAAAGAAAGATACTTCACTTCATGTGAAAATCCTGACCTTCACCCCCTGGCGGGCCATTAAAAATGAAGATGGTACCTATCGCTGGGGACAGGAAGCGAAAGTCATTATTACCAACGATAAAGGCTTGGCCTTCCCCTTATGGATTTTGGTGAATCTTTTCAAAGAAGGAAATACCTATTATCTCATAGAAATTAACGGCAGCCACGTGGCAGCGGACCAGTTGGAGAAGTCTTTGCTTTATGGGTTTTATAGAATGAGAAGGTCTTGAGGTTCTGGTTGTGATGAATCGTGCGGAGGGGCATTGGTAGTTACAGCTGTATGTTAGGGTTCTGGTTGAGGTGAATTGTGTGGAGGGACATTGGTAGTTAGGGCTGCATGCTAGGGTTCTGGTTGTGGTGAATTGTGCGGTGGAACATTGGTAGTTAGGGCTGTATGCTAGGGTTCTGTAGCGGCGATTCGTACGGAGAGACATTGGTAGTTATAGCTGTATGCTAGGGTTCTGGTCGTGGTGGATTGTGTGGAGTAACTTTGGCATTTACAGCTGTATGTTAGGGTTCTGTTGCGATGAATTTGTGTGGTAGAACTTTGGTATTTAAAACTGTATGCTAAGGTTCTAGTCGAGATGATATGGTAGCAACAGGTAGTGATAGAACCTTACGATGCAGCAATCTTTGAGATGATACAATATCGTTAGCATCGTGCCAGAACCTTATGATAGCGGTCATGTAGAGATGTTATGAAAACGAACAGGCGAAACCAGAACCCTACAATACAGGTATCTTCGAGATGAGATACTATCGCTCAAGTCGCACCAGAACCCTATGACAGCGGTTGTGTAGAGATGTCATCAAAACGGTAGCATGAGACCAGAACCCTAAAATGCAGAAATCTTTGAGATGATAAAATAGCGGGAGGAAACGTAAGAGTATGAAATGGAAACTAGCCGCTCTTTCGGCGGCGTTTGCTTTGGCATTGAGTGGTGCAGCGGGCGCCTATGACATGGAAGCCATTGCCGCGAAAACTTTGCCGAAGGGATTTGTATATAAAGACATGCCAGGAGAACAGACCATTCCCTTTTGGGGACAGAATGTCTCTTACCAAATGGGGCAGCTCCAGGTGACGCTGCTTCAAAATCAACGATTTGCGTCGGGATATATTATTCGCACCAAACTGCCACCAGCCATGGAAAATGGGATGCGCCCATTTTTCAAACTCAATCGAGATGAAAATACATGGCGCCTTTTGACTCGTATCAATCGAGCCTTGATGAATGAATCGTCTCCTTTGCGGCAGCATATCCAGGAAACCATGAAAAGTTTAGCCACCAATGCGTTGGGGCCGGTAGCGGAAACGGACGTGCAAGTGGATATTTCCCAGATCGAACCCATGCGCCGCTTGACCACAGAAGACGCCTATATTTATACCGCCGGCGGGTTGGTGACCTACAATTCACAAGGTCTCTTGCTACCCATGTATTGCCGCACCTATTTCTTCCCCAGCGGTGGGGACGGCATGGACGTACTCATGCTGTTCACCCCAGATGAAGGGAAAGCCCCCTTGCTCTACGCCATCGACGACCTAGCCATCGCCGCCGCCAATGAAGCGATTCTTGGCAAAGAGGGATATAAGGACTTGGGAACATTATTAAAGCAATGAGTAATGAGTAATGAGCGATGAGTAATTGTGGTAGCGGTGCACAATTCATAAAGCACCGCAGAATTTTATTATAATTGGGGCGCTATATTATTTGATGCGCCCTTCCAAAATTACTCATTGCTCATTACTCATTTCTCGTTATCAGAACGTCATGATATAATAAAAGAATCTATAGAAATATGCACTAACAAAAGCAGGAGGATTTATGAAATTTCAAGCACTCGGCGTGAATGACACGTTGACAGAACTTTTAAAAACACAGGGCATCAAGACGCCCACCCCGATCCAGGAAGCGGCCATTCCAGCGGCGTTCAAGGGGAAAGATTTGATTGGGCGCTCCCAGACCGGGACGGGGAAGACGCTGGCCTATTTGCTGCCCGTGGTACAGCGAGTAGAAATAGAAAAGTCCATGACCCAAGTGCTGGTCATGACACCCACCCGCGAACTGGCGAAGCAAGTATTTGACGTGCTTCGTCCCCTAGCGATTCAATCCGGCGTGGATGCGACAGATATTATCGGCGGTCGCACCATCGAAAACCAGCTGCAGAAATTGAAGCGAGATCCCCATATCATCATCGGCACTCCGGGGCGCCTCTTGGACCATATCCGCAGAAAGAGTTTGGATTTGTCCAATGTGAAGACCGTTATTTTAGACGAAGCAGACCAGATGCTGGCCAATGGCTTTCGGGAAGACATCGAAGCTTTGATTGATGAAACGCCGAAAAAGCGGCAGCTTCTCATGTTCTCCGCCACCATGCCAGATGACGCGAAACGTCTTGCTCGGAAATACATGAAACATCCTGCCATGGTAGACGTAGCCGAAAAAGTAGCGGCTTCCACGGTGGAACAGCGAGTCTACGATACCACCATTCCGCACAAATTCAAATTGCTGGTTCGCCATTTGACAGAAATGAATCCCTACATGGCGGTGGTTTTCTGTAACACCCGTGAAGGAGCCCACGAATTAGCAGGGAAACTCCAAGAAGAAACGGATTTTGTGGTGGATGAAATTCACGGCGACATGAGCCAGGGACAGAGAAACCAGGTTATTCGTGAATTTGAAAAAGCCCGTATTCAAGTATTGGTAGCATCCGACATTGCTGCCCGAGGCCTCGATGTAGAAGGCATCACCCACGTATTCAACTACGACATTCCAAGAAATCTGGAATACTACGTACACCGCATCGGCCGCACCGGTCGCGCAGGCACCAAAGGAATCGCCATCACCTATGCCACTCCAGAAGATGGACTACTTCTTCGCAAATTGGAAAAATCCATCGAAGAAACCATCACCCGCTACGATGAAAAAGGCAACGTGAAAAAAGTCAAAGCCGGAAAATCGAAGAAGAAAGTCGTTACCCCTGGCATGTACAAGCCGACGAAGAAAAAGGAACACAAAGCTTTGGGACATAAGGGAAGAAATATGAGACAGAAGCGGAAGAAAGAAGAGAGCGGGAAAGGAAAGAAACGGAAGTAAAATAAAGGATATCGTCAAATGCGGCGATGTCCTTTATTTTAGTTAGGAGTTAGGAATGAGGAGTGAGGAGTGGTGGAAGTTGTGATGCTATGATTTGAATAACATTGGTACCCCTACCGCTGTTGCAGCCCCCTCTGCCTACGGCATCTCCCCCAATGGGGGCGATAAATAAGGTGT
>CAVBRV010000026.1:0-20367 GCA_963597965.1 Paludibacteraceae bacterium
CTACCGTCATTTCGACCGATCATATTAGTGCTTGGTGGAGTAGAGGCGATGAAATGATTTGTGTCCCTGAGTGGAGAAATCTCATCAGCACAAGCGGTAAGGGCTTAAAGACAGAAGTTGGGAAGGGTTCTGGTAGGGGAATTGAGGTTACTGTCTTTCAGCTATTTTCCGGAATGCTAAGGTTCTGTAGCGGTGATGAGGATAGGAAGAGTTTGAGAAGAAACGTGCATGTGAGGGTTCTGTAGCGATGACATGGATAAGAGGAACATGGCAGAAATTTATGTATGTAGTGGCTGCTCGATAATTTATACGCCCGATGTTTACTGAATATATGCAGTGAAATTTTATCATTCAAGTGCATAGAAATACGGGCTATTGTGCAGATTCTTTTGCACTCACTGTTGTTTGTTGTCGGTTGTTTGGCCCCAACAACAAACAACTAACAACCAGCAACAATCGCTCATCCGGTTTCTTGCTATTGAAAAATGAATTAACGAGCAGCCACTATTTAAAGGTTCTTTTGTGAGGCGTTTAAGTCAAAAGTAGAAATTGATTGCATTATAAAAGGTTCTGATTCATAGCCATATTGACTGAATCAGAACCCTAGTATAAAGCTTTACATGCCAAAAGCCGCAATCGAAGTCATGCTCCCAGAACCCTAGCATAGCGTTTTGCAATACCAAAAGACACAATCGAAGTCATGCCGCCAGAACCCTAGTGTAGCGCTTTGCAATACCAAAAGTCACAACCGGGAACATGCCTCCAGAACCTTAGCATAACGATGTACCTACCAAAAGCCACAAAAGGAATCACACCGCTAGACCCTTAATAAGCATCATCCTCTGGCTCTTCCTTTTCTCTAGCCAGGAGAATGCGCAACATCGTGAGAGAAGCCTGGGCGAAATCGTATTCAGGTCCAAAAGCACACACCACACCATAACGGAAAAGAGATTCTCTCTGTTCGGGCTGAATCTGATGAGCGGCGATGAGAATATCATCACGGCCACAGAGAGCCAGAGCACGAGAAAGAGCCACCGATTTTTTAATCTTATCCTGGCTACCAGAAGTGTAGAATACGAAATGCACATCATTATCAGCAGCCCCTCTAGCGGCGTCATCTGGGCTCTGCTGAGGGCTTACATCCACATCCCAGCCTGAGTCAGCGAAAGCATTGGCTGCCAATTTACGATTTTCCTTATCTTCAGGAAGATCATTTTCCATTTCAATGAGAAGAAGACGGGGACGGCGACCATCCAATTCTGCAAATTCTTTGCTCAAACGAAGAGCTTCTTCTCGAATCGTTTCTTTTGTTTTCTTATCCAGTGCCATAATAAACTCCTTGTATTGGAATAAAATAATAGATATGGAAGAAAGAACAACGTACAGACTTATTATAATATAATAAATGCCTTATTTTCAATCATAAAATAGAGGAAAATGAAATTGATTGGTATGAAATATAACGAAATGAACAAATCATTTATTGACACTTATAAGAATATGAATTATACTGAGACTGTAGTCATTTAGACAATTTCATATGGCTGGCAGATGCGAAAGCATAAAAGAGAATCCGGTCTAAGCCGGAGCGGTCCCGCCACTGTAAGAGGAGCTATACCTAATATGTCACTGGGGTAACCTGGGAAGGCTGGTAGAGCGAGGAATCTAAGCCAGGAGAACTATCTGTCAATGAATCACCGCTTAACCTGCGAGAGATGGGGAGGGGATTGAGATGATTTTAGTCTCATGTTTTCCGACTGTCCATTCAAGGTCAGTCGTTTTTTTATGGAATGAATTTCCCGAGAAGCCCTGAAGGAGGTGAAACCAGTTCCGTTTTCTTGGAATTGTCTAAAGGAAGTTATTAAAGGAGGATATATTTCATGGATGAAGTAACAAAAGAAACATCCGCAGATACCCAGGAAAGACAGCTTACCGATAAAGAATTGGAAGCGATTCTGAAACAGTCTGAAGGTAAGACCGATTTCCCACAGGTCACATTTGATGAATTTACACCGCCTACCTACGAAGAATGGGTGGATGCCTGCAACGCTTTGCTGAAAGGTAAACCGTTTGATAAATTAATGTATACCAAGACGTATGAAGGTATTACATTTAGCCCAATTTATACTTGGCGTACTGGCCCAGATGCTATGGACGCTATTCTTCCAACCGATGATTATCCGGGCATGGGCGACTTCATGCGCGGCCAGAAAGTCAACGGCTACAAAGAAGAACCGTGGGGCATTGCTCAGTCCTGCGACGAAGCACTTCCTAAAGAAAATAACGAACTGATGAAACACGAAATCGATCGTGGCTCCACGGTTTACAATGTACGTCTTGATGAATCCACTCTTCACGGTATCGACGTAACCGATGCTGAAAAACCAGGTGAAACCGGCGTCTGCCTCACCACTCTGGAAGATGTACACAACATGATTGATGGATTGGATCTGGAAAAATATCCATTCATGATGTTCACCGGCGAATCCGCACTGGCTCCTCTGGCTCTTGTAGCTGCTGCAGTCAAGGCACAGGGAAAAGATGTGTCTAAGCTTCACGGCGTAATCGGCGCAAGCCCGCTGACACAGCTCCTGACTGATGGCAAAAACAGAGAAACTCTGGAAAAAGACTATGACCAGATGGCAGAAACCATTCGTTGGGCAAGAAAGAATACCCCGAATGTAGCTACTGTATACATTCCAAGTGATGTATTCTCCCTGGGCGGCGCACAGGCTGTACAGGAAGTGGCTTACACCTTCGGCGTAGCTGTAGAATACATCCGTCAGATGCTCAAGAGAGGCATCTCCATTCATAACATTGCACAGTCTCTCTACTTCGGCTTCAACGTAGGCGCTACATTCTTCATTGAAATTGCTAAACTCCGTGCTGCCCGCCAGGTTTGGTCCAATATCATGAAAGCCTTCGGTGCTGAAGAAGAAGATCGTTCCATGAAGATTCATGCTAAACCAGCATACTTCACCAAGACCATCTTCGACGTAGGCGTTAACATGCTCCGTAACACCACAGAAGCATTCTCTGCTGTGGTTGGTGGCGTTGATACCTATACCAATGCTCCATATGATGACACCGTTCGTAAGGGCGATGAATTCTCCCGTCGTATCGCTAGAAACCTTCAGATCATGCTGCAGGAAGAATTCGGCATGCTTCGTCCAATCGACGCAGCTGGTGGTTCCTGGGCTATTGAAGACCTGACCAAGGAAATGGCTCAAAAGATTTGGGCTGAATTCCAGAAGGTAGAAGGTCTCGGCGGCTTCGTAAAAGCAGCTGAAGAAGGCTATCCACAGGCTGAAATTAAAGCTGTTCTTGAAAAACGTTTCAAAGCACTGGATCTCCGTAAAGACCGTGCCGTAGGCAACAACATGTACCCGCTGATGGGTGAAGTTCTCCTGGAAGCTCGTCCAGAAGACACCGAAGCTATCAAGAAAGAACTGGGCGATGCTGCTAAAGCTTATCGTGCAGACCTGGATTTGGCATTCCGCAGCGAAAAACTGGCTGAACTGAAAGCAGCTGGCGAAGGCGAAGCGGTAGACAAAGCTATGGCTGCAGCTGCTGCTGGTGCTACCCTTGCTGAAATCAACGAAGTAGCAGGCGTAGGCGAAGGTTCTGAAGAACTGGCTGCTATCGCTCCACATCGTTGGACCGAACGTTTCGAAGCACTCCGTTTCGACACCGAAAAATATGTCAAAGAAACTGGCAAAAACGTGGAAGTCTTCCTGGCAAACATGGGCAAGATTCCGCAGCATAAAGCAAGAGCCGATTTCTCCACTTCCTTCCTGCAGGTTGGCGAATTCAATGTTCACCTCAATACTGGTTTCCAGGACGATGAAGATAAACCAGGTTCCCGTTGGGATAAGTGCGTAGAAGCACTGAAAGCTGGCTGTGATGATAAAGGTACTCCATACGATGTAGCAGTTATCTGCTCCACCGATGCTACCTATCCGGAAGATGTACCGGCACTGGCTCCAAGACTGAAAGAAGTACTTGGCGATGGCACACTGTTCCTCGCAGGTGCTGCTCCGAAAGATCTGGAAGAAGTATATCGTAAAGCCGGCGTAGATGATTTCATCAGCGTCAAAGCAAATTGCTATGAACTTCTCCGTATGCTGCAGAAAAAGAAAGGAATGATTGAATAATGGCAAACGCAAATCCTGATTTCACCCAGCTGTCCCTGGATGAACATCCACATTGTTCTTATGATGAATGGAAGGAAAAGCTGGAAGCCAAAACCGGCAAAGATTTTGACGCCCTCTATGAACCAACCATGGAACATATCCCGGTTGCTCCCTTCTATACCAAAGATGTATACAAAGACTGCAACCACCTGGACTTCATGAGTGGTATTCCTCCATTCCTTCGTGGACCATACTCCACCATGTATGTATTCCGTCCATGGACAGTACGTCAGTATGCAGGGTTCTCCACCGCAGAAGAATCCAACGCATTCTATAAGAGAAACCTAGCAGCAGGTCAGAAAGGTCTGTCCATTGCATTCGACCTTCCTACCCACCGTGGCTACGATGCTGATAACCCTCGTGTAATCGGCGACGTTGGTAAAGCAGGCGTATCTGTTTGCTCCATGCTCGATATGAACATTCTGTTCGACGGCATTCCGCTGGATCAGATGTCCGTATCCATGACCATGAACGGTGCCGTACTTCCAATTCTGGCATTCTTCATCTCCGCTGGTATCGAACAGGGCGTAGATAAGAAGATTCTGGCCGGCACCATTCAGAACGATATTCTGAAGGAATTCATGGTTCGTAACACTTACATTTACCCACCGGCTATGTCCATGCGTATCATCGGTGATATTTTCGAATACACCACCAAGTACATGCCGAAGTTCAACTCCATTTCCATTTCCGGTTACCACATTCAGGAATGCGGTGCTACCTGCGATTTGGAAATCGGTTATACCCTGGCTGACGGCATGGAATACATTCGCTGCGGCGAAAAAGCAGGCCTGCCGGTCGATGCCTTCGCAAAACGTCTGTCCTTCTTCTGGGATCAGGGCAAGAACTACTTCATGGAAATTGCAAAGATGCGTGCAGCTCGTGTCCTCTGGGCTAAGATTCTTAAAGGCTTCGGCGCTAAGAACCCGAAATCCATGGCACTCCGTACCCACTCCCAGACTTCTGGTTGGTCTCTGACCGAACAGGATCCATTCAACAACATTGGTCGTACCTGTATGGAAGCTATGTCCGCAGCACTCGGTCATACCCAGTCCCTGCACACCAACGCATTGGACGAAGCAATCGCACTGCCGACCGACTTCTCTGCTCGTCTGGCTCGTAACACCCAGCTGTACATCCAGGATGAAACCAAGGTCTGCAAGATCATCGATCCATGGGGCGGTTCCTACTATGTAGAATACCTGACCAACGAAATCATCAAACGTGCTTGGGCTCATATCCAGGAAGTCGAAGCTCTGGGCGGCATGTCCAAAGCTATTTCCACCGGCCTTCCGAAGATGCGTATCGAAGAATGCGCCGCTCGTCGTCAGGCAGATATCGACTCCGGTCGTGAAACCATTGTCGGCCTGAACAAATACAGACTGGCTAAGGAAGATCCACTGAACGTATTGTCCATCGATAACACCGCTGTACGTAACGCTCAGATTAAACGTTTGGAAAAACTCAGAAGCATCCGTGATCCAGAAGCAGTTCGTCGCGATCTGGAAGCTATCACCAAGTGCGCTGAATCCCGTGAAAACGGCAACCTTCTGGAAGCCGCTGTACAGGCAGCACATGACCGTGCATCCCTGGGCGAAATTTCCGACGCTGTAGAAAAGGTATCCGGCCGCTTCAATGCAGTTATCCATACCATTTCTGGCGTATACTCCAACGAATTCGATGATACTTCCGAACTCGATGAAGCTAAGAAACTGGCTAACGAATTTGAAGCACTCGAAGGTCGTCGTCCTCGTATCTTCTTGGCTAAGATGGGCCAGGATGGTCACGACAGAGGCCAGAAAGTACTCGCTACCTCCTTCGCAGATATGGGCTGGGATGTCGACGTAGGTCCTCTGTTCCAGACACCAGAAGAAGCTGCTCAGGACGCAGTAGATAACGACGTTCATATGGTCGGTTTCTCCTCCCTGGCTGCAGGTCACAAGACCCTGCTTCCAGCTATCGTAGAAGATCTGAAGAAACTGGGCCGTGAAGATATCCTCGTAGCTATCGGCGGCGTTATTCCTCCACAGGATTACCAGTTCCTCTATGACCATGGCGCAGTAGCTATCTTCGGACCAGGCACCAACATTCCGAAGTGCTGCATCAAACTGCTCCAGATGCTCGTAGACCGTGCAAAGGCTGAACAGAAAGAAGGCTAATGTAGTGATTGGTAGACTAGTGACTGGTGACTAGGGAAACACTGATTTAATCATGGTTTGAAATTATTCTTGAATTTTTTATTCAAAGCGAGAAAAGAAAATCCGCGAATAGCGAGCTATTTAAGGATTTCCTTGACGAAGATTTGGATAAAAATTCATATGATTTCAAACTCTTTGATTAAATCAGCGTTTCCCTAGGAAATATAATTTCCGAAAATCAGTTATAGGTCACTACCACTACTGTGATAAGAAAGGTGATTTCTTGTCCTGCGAGGAACTCAAGGTGAATGAAACATGGATAGAAATTTTCATTGAATTTCTATTTCCGTGCACAGTTTTGTGGAAGTTCATGATTTTGAGGCGATTTGGTTATCCTATTATGCGATTTTCACGTAGATGGAATATAGCGAATGGGAAAACCTGAGAACCCTGAGAAACTTGAGTAACCTGAGAAACTTTCAATATCCTTGGGTTCCGCAGCAGGGCTCGCAATCCGTGTAGCCTGATATAAGATAGGCGAATCATCATAGACCGTACCCAAAGGGATACTGATCAACAGATAATAAGAACCTGTAGATAGCCTATAAAGCATGTAAACGTGATGCATGATGTATCACGAGAAATGAAAATGGATGTATTGGCGACTGGTGGACTGGTGACTAGTGACTGGAGATGAATTTTCCTAGTCACCAGTCACCAGTCACCAGTCCACCTAATTTCCTTTTCAGTGTAAAATCAGTCTATTTCTGTAGAGTCCTTTGCATTTCATTCATAGTGGTTTCCATCCCTTGTGGAAGGAAGCAGCCTAGGTATGCAGCCTTTTATAGAGCACGAAATATTCGTGAAATAATAGGGAAGAAGCCAAGGAAGGGAAGGTAGAAAACAATGCCTGATAACAACGACGATCTCAGACCCAGCTGGGTACCGGAAGAAAAAAATCCCGAATTTGCTTGCTCCGTTATGCGTGGTATCGATACCACAGCCAATAGCGTAACCGGCGCGAAAGATTACCCAGATGCACCTCTGAAAAAAGTGCCGCTTCGTAAGAAGATGTCTGTTGAAGAATACATCGATGGGGTTTCCAAAGGAGATCGCGTCATTTTGTCCAAGGCCATTACTTTGATTGAAAGTAATGCTCCCAAAGATTTCGATAAAGCCCAGCGCGTACTGCAGGGCTTGCTTCCTAGAACAGGGAAAGCACTCCGTATCGGCATCACCGGTGTTCCTGGCGCTGGTAAGAGTACCTTCATTGAATCCTTCGGTCAGATGCTTTGCCACCAGGGCTATAAAGTAGCCGTTCTGGCAGTCGACCCTACATCCTCCATCACCGGTGGTTCTATTTTGGGCGATAAAACCCGTATGCAGAACCTGTCTCGTGAACCAAACTGCTTCATTCGTCCTTCGCCGTCCAAAGGGACCTTAGGCGGCGTAGCTCGTAAGAGCCGTGAAACCATGCTGCTCTGCGAAGCGGCTGGTTGCGATGTCATCCTGGTCGAAACCGTCGGCGTAGGTCAGTCCGAAACCACAGTCCGCTCCATGGTCGACTTCTTCATGCTGGTCGTTCTGACCGGTGCTGGCGATGACCTGCAGGGCATCAAGAAAGGCATCATGGAATTGGCTGATGCTATCGTGGTCAACAAAGCCGATGGGGATAACCTGGAACGTGCGAAAGTGGCCCAGGGTGAATATGAAAGAATGTGCGAATTTATTCGTCCGGCTACAGAAGGTTGGAAAACCCATGCCTATCGTTGCTCCGCTATCAAGAAGACCGGTCTTCTCGAATTGTGGGCTGTGATGCGTGAATTTGAAAAAGTCACCAAGAAATCTGGTATCTTTGAAACCAGACGTCAGCGTCAGATTCTTGATTGGGTCAACAGCATGATTGATGAACACTTGCATAATCTGTTCTTTGAAGATCCGATCATCAAAGGAAGACTGCCCTCCGTCAAAGCCGCCGTTCTGGCCGGCGTGGTATCTCCAAGCCAGGCTGTCAGCGAACTGATTCGCTCCTTCGATATGGACCGAGCAGCCATTCGTCACTTAGAAGAAGACGTAAAGAAATAAAAGAAAGCAAAATTACAAAATCAATCATTCCAGATTCTCAGGGGTCTCAGGTTCTTTCCTGGGACATCTCTGAGAATCTTTTGCTATGAGATGGTGGACTGGTGTACTATATCATTGATGTTTAAAGAAATTTTCACTTAATGTGACATAGGTTTATGGTTTATGATCCGAGTTGTTATAAGTCACACTTGTACGATTTCAAAGTGTCATTGGTTTAAGGTTTAATGTAGTTATTAACCCGTAAACCAATGAGGTTTTCTTCATGGCGAAATGTCAAATCTGAGCTTGGCACATAAACCATAAACCAATTATGATAGAAGAACGGGTATTCTAAATATCAATGATGCAATACGGCAGTGATTTTGGAGAGTATATTCCAGTCACCAGTCTACCAGTCACTAGTCACTTATAAAGAAGGAGAATGAACCTATGAAAGAATTATATTTGGCCGGCGGTTCCTACTATGGCATCCAAGAAGTATTTTCTCGCATGTACGGCGTAGTAGATACGGTGGCTGGGTTTTCTAATTGCAATGTAGAAAATCCGACAAAGGAAATGATTACTCAAGGCCTGGCAGAAGGACAGGAATGTGTCAAAGTCATTTACAATCCGAAGAAAATTGACATTGGCATGATTCTCAACCTTTTCTTCACCGTCATCAATCCTTACACCGATGGGATTCAAGGGAAATTTGTGGGTCCCCAATATCGAAGTGGCGTGTACTATGTGAGCAAGGAAGATACCATGCAACTGGGCTATTTCTTCGCTTTCCTACAAAATCGTGGCATAGCTCATCAGATGACTGAAGATTCTCTGGTGGTGAATGAATTTGAAGGAGAAGGAAAAATTCGTCCCAAAGTACAGACGGAACTGAAAGAATTGAAAAACTTCTACCCCGCTCCCGAAGAAGAACAGCACTATCTCCGTAGCCATCCAGATGCCTACACGCCCATTGATATTCCACTCTTGGAAAAGCTGAAAATTATACAATGAGATGGTGTCACTATCGACAAAATAATAGATAGCTTAGTAGCTAGGGATTGGTAGCTAGGGATTAGGAAAATACATCCGGATCCTTAGTGGCTAATCCCTAATTTTTATACCTTTTTTCTATGTGGCGCATAAAGGATAAGTATTTTACAAAAAGTAATTTTATCGATATGATGTTTTTAGAGTTTTTAATTTCTAATCCCTAATCCCTAATCCCTAGCCACTTGTTATAAAAGAAAAGAGATAATTACAATGAACAAACCCTATATCATTTGCCACATGATGACCTCTGTGGATGGTCGTATCGATTGTGCTATGACGGAACAACTTCCTGGTGTAGAAGAATATTATGCTACTTTGGATGAATTGGACGTGCCTACTCGCATTTCTGGCCGCTATACGGCAGAATTGGAATTGGCATCTGGGAAATTTACATCCGAAACAGTCACCCCCTATGGCAAAGAAGGATTTTCTAAAGCCGTTGATGCGAAAGGCTATGAAATTGTTATTGATACCAAAGGCACCTTGCTTTGGGGCGATGATACGGGAACGCAGCGTCCGCATCTCATCATTACCAGTGAAGATGTAAGCCAAGAATACTTAGCATACTTGGATGATTGCCATATTTCCTGGATTGCCTGCGGCAAAGGACATGATGGACTGGCAAGAAGTATGGAAATCCTGGCGAGCGAATTTGGTGTCAAACGGGCTGGCGTCGTAGGTGGCCCTATCATCAATACCGCCTTCCTGGTAGCAGGTCTTTTGAATGAAATCAGCCTTCTCGTAGGCAGCGGCATCGATGGCCGTGGCGGCATGCAGGCCGTCTTCGATGGGCGCACCATGGATCAGAAAGTGATTCCGCTCCAGCTGACTTCTGCTTCCCAAAGAGGAAATGCGGTGTGGCTGCGGTATAAGTGCTAAGGTTCTGTAGCGGTGCTGTAGATTTGGCTCACTGTGAGAAGAAATGTGCGTATAAAGCTTTTGTAGTGCTGTTATGAATAGTCTAATAGTGATATGATTTCTTTGTCAAAAAGGTTCTGATTCTGTGGAATACCGATGGAGTCAGAATCCTTTTTAGTTAGTGTCTGTTTGTTAACTCGTTTTTCTATAGCATGAAACCGGATTAGCGATTGTTGTTGGGGCAAACAACCGATAATCAACAATATTGAGGGAAAGGAATTTACGCAATAGATTATATTTATATGCACCTGAATCCCAAAATTTCACTGCATATGTTCGGTAAATATCGAGCGTATGAATTATTGAATATCCACCAGTTATGAGTGAAATCCTTATCTCGGAACCCTATCATAGTGATGTGCAAATCAAAAGTCATAATGGGAATCGGTGCAACAGAATTTTCTTAGAAAATATATCTTTCCCTTGCATTCATCCAATGAAAGTGATATTATAATATTCTGACTTAATACCATAAAGGACGACTTTTCAAGTGATAAAAATGGCTTTGACATAAAGCATGGAACAATAATAAAAGAAAAGTGGGGTCCTTCTGTGTCCATTTTATAGCATGATACATGCGGGTTTCTGAGGAGGTGTCCCTATTTGGCAACTAAGGCGGCAGCAAAGCTGGCAGAGTGGCTGAAAGAACTGCAGGAGAAGGTCAATGCGGATGGGAATATTTCGTATAATGAAATTCTAAAGTTCCAAAAAGATAAAAATCTGAATCAAAAGCAGTTCGATGCGATTTTCAATTATCTCAATGAAAAGGGAATCGACCTGGTCTATGATGATGAAGAGAATGATGGTGTAGAGGAAGAACCGACGGATGCTGATTTTGCAGCAGATGCCGGCGAAGATTTGATGTCCGACGACATGCTTCTCGATGATGAGGATAAGGATGATTTAGACGAAGAAAAGGATTGGGGAGAAGATACCAGCGATGCAGATTATGCAGCCGGTGGTGTGAGCGATCCGGTTCGGTTGTATCTTCGTGAATGTGGTTCCAATCCTCTGTTGTCTGCTGAACAGGAGATGGAGCTGGCAAAGACCATCGAGCGTGGGAAGCAGAAGGATGCAACGCCGGAGGAGAAAGAAGCGGCGAAGGATGCCAAGAAGGAGATGGCCAATGCCAATCTGCGCTTGGTCGTTTCTATTGCTAAGAAATATCCGGGTCGCGGGATGCCTTTCCTGGATTTGATTCAGGAAGGAAATATTGGTCTCTTGAAGGCAGTGGATAAGTTTGATTACACCAAGGGATATAAGTTCTCTACCTATGCGACTTGGTGGATTCGCCAGGCTATCACCCGTTCCATTGCGGACCAGGCGCGAACCATTCGTGTACCGGTACACATGGTGGAAACCATCAATAAGATGAATCGCGTAGGACGTCGTTTCCTCCAGGAACATGGCCGGGAAGCCACCAATGAGGAATTGGCGAAGGAAATGGGAATCAATGTGGAAAAGATTCGGGAAGCCAAGAAAGCGGCTCAGGATCCGATTTCCTTGGAAACACCAATCGGTGAAAAGGAAGATTCTCATTTGGGCGATTTCATTGAGGACCAGAAGACCGCGTCTCCCGAAGATGAAGCGGCTGCAACCATGAGAAGAGAACAGGTTTACAAGATGCTCGATACTTTGACAGAAAGAGAAAAGGGAGTACTGGCTCTTCGCTTTGGCATGGATGATGGCACACCGAGAACGCTGGAGGAAGTGGGTAAGCACTTCGGTGTCACTCGTGAACGTATTCGTCAGATTGAAGGAAAAGCATTGAAGAAATTGAAAAAACAAGCAATGCCGATGCAAGGGTATTGATGGATTGAGCCGTTTCAGCTCCAGGCAATGGAGATGAAACGGCTTTTCTAATTAGTGAGGAGTGAGGAATTAGGAGTGAGGAGTGGTGGCCGGCGAGCGCCCCACATTGCTCTTATACGGATATATTCATTTGTCACGGAGTCCGTTTCTATATGCTCGCCGATTGGTATGTCCCTAGTGCATCAATTATGCACGAAAACATTAGTAGTCATTGTAGCTAGGGATTGGGGATTAGGGATTAGGAATGTATTTTCTAATCCCTAGTTACTAATCCCTAATCCCTGTGTTCATAGTAAGGGGTATTGGGGCGCTATATGAATTGATGCGCCCCTTCCACCATTACGCACTACGCACTACGCACTTCGCATTACGCACTATAGAATCGATTTGGCAAAAAAATAATCTTGCTTTTCCCCCTAAAGTATGATATGATTCTACCGTTAGTCTGAACAGTCCTCTGCCAACTGCGATCGGCATGAATGTTCTGTGAGAAGGAGGAAAAAGATCGTGAATATTATTGAAACACTTGAAAATGAACAGCTGAGAAACGACATTCCTGAATTCCGCCCTGGCGACACTGTCAGAGTGCATGTAAAAGTCGTAGAAGGCAAGAACGAAAGAGTTCAGGTTTTTGAAGGCGTCGTCATTGCAAGAAGAAATGCAGGCGTTAGAGAAACCTTCACCGTTCGTCGTATTTCTTACGGCGTAGGCGTTGAAAGAACGTTCCTCGTTCATTCCCCACGTTTGGAAAAGATCGAAGTAAAACGTCGCGGCATTGTTCGTCGTGCGAAACTCTTCTATCTGCGTGGTCTGTCTGGCAAAGCAGCTAGAATTAAAGAAAGAAAATAATGGGATTTTCCCGATAAAAAGCGGTGGCCTTGGGCTGCCGTTTTTTATTGGGTGAAATGATTTGTGACTTTTGGTATCTCATGGAAATGGGGAAATAGTGAGGAGTTAGGAATGAGGAGTGAGGAGTGGTGGTGGCGGCGCATCAAATTATAAAGCGCCGCAAAAATATATAAGGTTATTATTCTGCTGAATCGTTTTTTCTAACATATGTCTATGTCATATACCGCTTGTCTCAGGGTTATAAAAGGTTATGGGATTTCCGATAATTTCATAACCTTTTATAACCCTTTTAACCTTGAGACAAGCCAAATATGTTATTTGTTAGAAAAACCTATTCAGTAGAATAATAACCCTAGTCCCTAGTCCCCAGTCACTAGTCACCAAAAACCATCCATCTAACAAATTCATACACCATTGCGTTTCGTGCATTTCGCATTTGTTTATAAATGTGATACAATAGGGCATAGTGCAGAAGAGGGATTTTTAGAAAGGTGTGTCATACGATGAAGGTGAAATATGTAGCGACTGCAATTCTGTTGTCCCTTGGTTTGTCGGTTTCGGCCAATGCCAATGATATTCGCCATGTGTTTGTGGTGGATGATATGACGCTGGAAGTGGAAATGAAGGAAGATTTGACGGAAGAAGAATTGCATCCGGTGAATTACGGGGCGTCTTCCTATGAACCCATTTTTTTTATCAATGAAGGGGTAGAGGTGATTGGTCTTCCCGTTCCGCAGAAGTCCGATGGTTTCCATGACCACATTTATCGCATCCCCGTGAGCGGCATGGACCCGGGACCGATTTATCAAATTTCTTATAAAGGCCAAAAACCGAAGACGTTCAAAGTATATCGAGGTAGAGAACAGACCGACCGGTATAAGGATCGGTATGGAAGCTATTTCTAATGCAATTAGGAATGAGAAATTAGGAATGAGGAATGGTGGCCGGCGAGCACGTTGTATTACTCTTACACGAATGGATTCAGTTGTCACAGCGTCCGTTTCTATAGGTTCGCCGATTTTTGATTAGTTAGCAGTCAGCAGTAGGCAGTTAGCAGTATGTGAGTACTGCCAACTGCTGACTGCCTACTTTAAATATATTGGGGCGCTTTATAAGTTGTGCGCCCCTTCCAAAATTACTCGTTACTCATTTCTCATTACTCATTTTATTATATGAGATGTAAAATAAGAGGTAATCATGCATATCGTATTAGTCGAGCCGGAGATTCCGGGAAATACGGGGAATATTTCTCGTCTCTGTGCAGCGGAGCATTTGACGCTGCACTTGGTGGAACCTTTGGGCTTTTCGATTGATGACAAACATTTGAAGCGGGCTGGTTTGGATTACTGGGATCTCTTAGAGGTTCATGTGCATCCGAATTTCGAGTCTGTGAAGAAGATGCTAGCTGGTCATCATTTTTATTACAATACCACCAAGGCGGTCAAGTCCTATACGGATATTTCCTATCAGGAAGACGATGTCCTTGTTTTTGGTAAGGAAACGAAAGGGCTTCCAGAGGAACTACTTCTGGAGCATGAAGAGGATTGCATCCGCATTCCGATGATTGAAGAGGCCCGTTCGCTGAATTTGTCCAATGCGGTTGCCATTGTGGCACTGGAAGCATTGCGGCAGACCGGTTTCCCTCATTTGTTGAAGGAGAGCGGCCGTTTATTTAAAGGAGGCAATAGTCATGAATACTTATGATGCGGCCTATGATTTGGCAAGAGCGATCAAAGAGAGCGATGAAATGAAGCGCCTCACAGCGGCTGCTGAAAAGGTCAAGGGCGATGCAGACGCCAAGAAGATGGTGAAGGAATACATCATGGCCCAGATGCAGGCAGATTATGCGAAACTGGCTGGTCAGAAGGAAGACGAAAAGGCCTATCAGCATTTGCAGGAACTCGCTGTACTGGTCAGCAACAACAGCAATGCCCAGGAATATTTGCAAGCATTTATTCGCTGGAATCAAGTGGCTGCGGATTTGCAGAAGATTGTATCGGATGCAATGGCGCAGGGTATGGATGTATTGGAATTGAACAATAAATGACAGACTGGAACGCTTTTTTTGAAGGGATTCTCACAGAAAGAGAATATAAATTGGACGAACCCATGAGCCGCCATACCACCTATGGTATCGGTGGCCCAGCAGATGCATTTGTTACACCTCAGACGGAAGACCAACTTCGCCAGATTCTAGCGAAGGCTCATGCGGAACAGATTCCGGTCACTGTGATTGGCGGCGGCTCGAATTGTTTGGTCAGCGATGAAGGCATTCGAGGCATCACCATTTGCATGAACCGGATGAAACAGGAAATGACTTGTGAAGATACCTGGATTACTGCGACCGGTGGCACTGGCACAGGTACAGTTTCCCGTTTTGCCGAAAAGAATAGCCTCAAAGGCTTTGAATGGGCTGTCGGGATTCCTGGTACCGTTTGCGGTGCTGTTTTCATGAATGCCAATGGCTATGGCAGCCAGATGAAACAGGTGGTGGAAGAAGTGTATGCCATTACCCGCGACGGCAGCGAAAAGAAAACCTACGGCTGGGATGACATTCACTACGGTGATTCGGACAGTGTTTTCATGCACAATGGAGACATCATTGTGGGTGTGAAACTCCATCTGTCCAAAGGAAATCAGGAAGAAATCAAAAGAAATATGACGGAACACCAGATTTCCAGACGAACCAAGCAGCCTTTGGAAAAACGCAGCGCCGGTACCATGTACCTCCGCCCACCGGGATACCATGTAGGTCCTATGATCAAAGCTTGCGGTCTCATCGGTTTCTCTATCGGTGATGCCCAGGTTTCTACCAAGCATCCGGACTTCGTGGTCAATAACGGTCGCGCTTCCTGCCAGGATATTCTGGATGTGCTGCACGAAGTACAGAGACGAATCAAAGAAAAATTTGGGATTCACGTTCCCCTGGATGTTCGCATCATCGGGGAAGGGGTAACACAGGAACGGTAACTTTCGGGTGACTGGTAGACTGGTGACTAGTGACTGGGATTTTTCCTAGTCACGAGCCACCAGTCACTAGTCACTTTTTGATTGTAAAACGCTATGCTCTCATAACGAGCATGGCGTTTTTATTTTAGTTAGGAATGAGAAGTTAGGAGTGAGGAGTGGTGGCGGCGAGCGCGTTGCATTACTCTTATGCGGATAAAGACAAGAATCACGGAGTCCGTTTCTATATGCTCGCCGTTTTCAATGTGGCTAATGCATCACTGTCAATGAAAACGGCAAGCAGTGCTAACGTGTGGCCCCTTGGAGAAGGGGCGGCGAAGCCGGGGATAGAGTGGCCCGAAGGGACACAATCAGCACTAGCGGGTAATGGTTCTTTGTTTGGCTATGGAGTAAAATGTTTCATACCGCTCGGAGCGTCTATCCCCCTGGCCCCCTTCTCCAAGGGGGAACAAAGTTTATCGCTTATTCAATATATAAAATAGGCTCTTAGCGTAAGCAAATGTACGGCAAACCGCCCACTGCCAACCCTATCGGCGAGCATATAGAAACGTACTCTGTATCATATGAATCTATTCATATAAGAGCAATTCGACGCGCTCGCCTGCCACCACTCCTAACTCCTAACTTCCTAATCCCTAATCCCTAGCTACTAGTCCCTAGTCACCAGTCACCAACCACCAAAATCATTAAAAAATTTCAAAAACCCTCTTGCATTTTCTATAAAAGTTATGTATTATATAAGCATAAGTTAGCACTCAAGATAAGTGAGTGCTAATATTTCAAAGGAGGAATAGAAATGTTAAAACCATTAGCAGATCGTGTTCTTATTAAAGTCGATACAGAAGAAACTCAGACCAAGGGCGGTATCTTGATTCCTGATACAGCACAGAAAAAATCTCAGAAAGGCGAAGTCATCGCTATCGGTTCTGGCAAGATGCTGGACGACGGCACCCGCGTTCCTTTTGAAGTCAAAGTAGGCGACAGAGTTCTCTTTGCTAAGTACTCTGGTGTAGATATTGAAGAAGATGGACAGAAATTCCTGCTTCTCTCCGAAAGAGATGTACTGGGAATCCTCTAATACAATGAGAAATGACTAATGAGAAATGAGTAACGAAGGTGGCGGCACACAACTTATAGAGTGCCGCAAGATTTTATAAAAATAGGGAGCGCTTTATAAAGTGTGCGTTCCTTCCACCATTGCTCATTACTCTTTACTAATTACTCATTATATTTCCTATCCGTAAGCATTCAATAGAAATGAATTAAGTTTTAAATACAAACTATAGGAGTGACATAGAATGGCTAAAAAAGTTCTTTATAATGAAGAAGCTCGCGCTGCCCTTTTGAAAGGTGTAGATCAGCTGGCTAATGCAGTAAAAATTACCCTCGGACCGAAAGGTCGTAACGTGGTTTTGGACAAGAGATTCGGTGCTCCGAACATTGTCAATGATGGTGTTTCCATCGCTCGTGAAATCGAACTGAAAGACCCATTTGAAAACATGGGCGCTCAGCTGGTCAAAGAAGTGGCTACCAAGACCAATGATGTAGCAGGCGACGGCACCACCACCGCTACCCTTTTGGCTCAGTCCATGATTCATGAAGGCATGAGAAACGTAGCTGCTGGTGCTAACCCAATGGTTCTGAAGAAGGGCATCGAAGAAGCTGTTAAAGTTCTCGTTGAAGAAATCAAGAAAAAGGCTGTACCGGTGAAGACCAAGGAAGCTATCGCACAGGTTGCTTCTATTTCCTCTGCTGATAAGACCATCGGCGGCCTCATCGCTGACGCTATGGAAAAAGTGGGCAACGACGGCGTTATCACCGTAGAAGACTCTAAGACCATGGGCACCAGCCTGAAAGTGGTAGAAGGCATGCAGTTTGACCGCGGCTACCTCTCCCCATACATGGTTACCGATCCAGATAAGATGGAATGTGTCATCGATAATCCGCTGATTCTTATCACTGACAAGAAAATCAATATGCTCCAGGATATGCTCCAGCTCCTTGAACAGGTCGCTAGAAGCGGTAAGGAACTCCTCATCATCGCTGAAGATGTAGAAGGTGAAGCACTGGCAACCCTGGTTGTGAACAGACTCCGTGGCACCCTGAAATGCGCTGCTGTCAAAGCTCCAGGATTCGGCGATCGTCGTAAAGCTATGCTTGAAGATATTGCTATCCTCACCGGTGGTCATGTGATTTCCGATGACATGGGCCGCAGCCTCAACAGCGCAACTCTGGATGATCTGGGCACTGCTCATCAGGTTCGCATCACCAAAGACAACACCACCATCGTAGGCGGCGCTGGCAACAAAGACGAAATCAAACAGAGAGTGGCTCAGATTCGTGAACAGTACAAAGAAGCTACTTCCCAGTTTGATAAAGATAAACTTCAGGAACGTCTGGCTAAGATGTCCGGCGGCATCGCTGTCATCGAAGTTGGCGCAGCTACGGAAGTAGAAATGAAAGATAAGAGACTCCGTATCGAAGATGCTCTGAATGCTACCAGAGCTGCTGTAGAAGAAGGTATCGTTGCTGGCGGCGGCACCACATTGCTCGACATCCAGGACAGCTTGGACACCATCGAAGCCGAAGGCGACGTCAAGACGGGTGTCAACCTGGTTCGCCACGCTATCGAAGCTCCGGTTCGTCAGATCGCTGACAACGCAGGCCTCGAAGGCGCTATCGTAGCTGAAAAGGTTAAAGAAGCTGGCGCAGGCATCGGCTACAACGCTGCTGAAGATAAATACGAAGATATGATGGCTGCTGGTATCGTAGACCCAGCTAAAGTAACCAGAAGCGCACTGCAGAACGCTGCATCCATCGCTGCACTGGTTCTCACCACCGAAGCTGTTGTTGGTGAACTTCCGGAAGAAAAACCGGCTATGCCACCAATGCCACAGGGCGGAATGATGTAATATTAGAGTGACTGGTAGACTGGTGACTAGTGACTAGTGACTAGTTATCGGTTACAGATTTAAAAAGGCTATCGAATCATAGAGATATGGTTCGATAGCCTTTTTGTGTGGAAGTTAGCAGTTGGCAGTAAGCAGTAGGCGGTATGTGGGGACTGCCATCTGCCTACTGCTAACTGCCTACTTTTGTAATAAAGTGAAACAGTACTAAAACGACAAGCAGCGCTAAGTTTGCCGCTGTGAAATACATCACATAGGCCTTCGCCCAATGGAAACGCATAGAGAGGTAGGCTTTGAAAGAAATCATGCTCGCCATGGACGCGATGAGAGTGCCCAAGCCGCCGATATTGACGCCCAGGAGCAAGGCAGAGGCATTGTCCGTGTAGGGAGACAGCATGACGGTGGCGGGCACGTTGCTGATAAATTGACAGAGCAGTAAAGAAATCCAAAATTCATGACCTGCCAAAAGCATGGTGGCACGTTCTTGCAATCCTGGAATGCGGGTGATATTTCCTACCAATAGAAATAGGAAAAAGAAAAGCAGCAGTAGTTTATAATCCACTTCCTTGAAAAGTGTACGATCTAATAGAAAAAGTAAAGGAACAATAATGAGTAGCAAGTAGGAAATCGGGAGAATGCGGAGCACGTTGAGGATGCAGAGACCGAAAGCCAGCAGTAGAAGGATGATTTTATTTCTGGAAATCAAAATGCCTTTGACTTTAGGAAGCGGGACGGCGTGAACTGGAATGGTGAAGGATGCCACATATAAGAAAAGGCCGCTCAAAAGTACCACTGGCCCTGTGACCGTGAGAAAGTCAGATAGTGAAAGCTCATAATAGGAATAGATAAATAAATTCTGCGGATTGCCAATGGGTGTCAGCATGCTGCCTAAATTGGCTGCGATAGTTTGCCACGTCAAAACAGGAATGACCTGCCGGAGCGCATGGGCCTCTTTGAAAAAAGAAATCGCCAGGGGCACAAAGATGATGAGAGACACATCGTTTGTGATGCCCATGGAAGTAAAGAAACAGGCAAAAATAAAAAAACGTCCCATTTGACGAGTAGACGTTTGACCGTGAAAAAAGAAATGCAAACTGCTGGTGAATAACCCGCCCTTCCTGAGTCCCGCCACGATTGCCATGAGGCAGAAAAGCAAGGCCAGAAGAGAGCCGTTCACGCTTTTGATCATGGAATCCAAGTTCCAGGGAACAAGGAAAGTGGTGATGAGGGCGAGCAAACAGGTTGCGGTCAGGTCCGCATTCTTTTTCAGATAAGAAAGGATAGACAATATGAGAGCTCCTTGATTTTTGGTGACTAGTGACTGGTGACTGGTGACTAGGGATTAGGGATTAGGAAATGGAGATTATGTGACACTTCCCGCCCTCCGTCATTTCGACCGATGGGATTTGTGCTAGGGAAACACTGATTTAATCGTTATTTGAAATGATTCTTGAATTTTTATTC
>CAVBRV010000027.1:0-20186 GCA_963597965.1 Paludibacteraceae bacterium
TTAGTTGTTTGTTGTTGGGGCCAAACAACCGACAACAAACAACTAACAACAGTGCGTGCACAGGAGTCTGCACAATAGCCCAAATTTCTATGCATTTGAATACCAAAACTTTGCTGTATATATTCAGTAAACATTGGGCGTATGAATTATCGAGCAGCCACTATATAAAGCGAAAGCAGGTGATTTCATGAAACATTTTCACTACCGAGCCTACGAAGACGAGGGGCAGATCATCGAGGGGGACCTGTGGAAAGAATCATTGGCAGACGCGCGGCAAGACATATATGATCGGGGACTGCATCTGATTCGGCTGACCGAAGAAAAAGAAAACACCTCCTTGTTTCATGAAAGAAAACCTTTTCAATCGCGAAAGCAGCTCATGATTCTCTGCTCGTCCTGGGCATCTCTTTTGGAAGCGGGGCTCACGGTGACGGACAGTTTGTCTTTACTCCAAAATCAACTCAAACCGCGGGAACGAAATTGCTTACAGCAAATCATCCAGCAAATTTCCACGGGACATACGGTATGGGAAAGTTTCACGCAAAGCCATGTATTCCCGCCGCTTTTTATTTCTCTGTTGCAAGTGGGAGAAATGACGGGCACCTTGCCGCAAGAACTGCTTCGCGGTGCCACCTATTATAAAAAGGAAGAGGCTTTCCTTCGGAAAATCAGAAATACTCTGGCCTATCCGCTTTTCATCCTAGCCTTTTCTCTGGTCGTTTTAGTGGTGATTCTGACATTCATCTTGCCCTCTTTTCAGCTGCTATTTCAAACCTTACAAATCGATCTTCCTTTTGGCGCAGAACTGGCACTGTCGGTGGGATTATTCTTGAAACAGTGGGGACTAGAAATAGGAATTTTTCTTTGTGTACTCATCCTGGGCGGCTGGGCTTGGTTACAAACTCCTGCTGGAAAAGAACAACTGTCCATTTGGGCCTATGGTTCCACCTTCTATCGAAGACTTCTTCTGATCCGATTTTGCCTCACATTGGCATCTTTGCTAGAAAGTGGGAAAACTTTAGCGGAAGCTTTGGAAGATAGTCAATCGGTGGTGGGAAATGCGCGGGCTCGGCGAGCGATTGCTAGGATGGAAAAACAAGTAGAAAAAGGGATTCCTTTTTCTCGTGCCTTAGGAAATAGTGGATTTTCCTTTCCCTTGCTCACCCAACTTTGCCAAGTGGGCATGGAAAGCGGGGAACTCCCGAAATTTTTATCCCAAGCAGCTTATATGATGGCAGACGAAGCGGAACAGAAATTGAATCGCTTCCGTACCATATTGGAACCAACCCTGCTCCTCTTCGTGGGTGGTATAGCAGCACTCACCATTTTCTCCGTCATGTTGCCCGTATTTGAAGCGGCGGGAAAACATTTGATGTAATGCAGTTAGAAGTGAGAAGTTAGAAGTGAGAAATGAAGGCGGCGAGCCATCGAATTACTCTTATACCAATATCGCATACATGGTAAGATACCATTTTATATAGCTCGCCGAAATTGGGAAACTATAGAGTCATGTTTCACGTGAAACATAACAAATTTAAAATATATTATTTGCGGCGCTATAAAATATGATGCGCCGGTACCACCATTTCTCACTTCTAACTTCTAACTTCTAACTGACTCTAACTACTTTTTGCAAAAAGTGAATCTGGCAATATAAAAAGAAAGGAAGAAATATGCAGGCTGTGATTTTTGATATGGATGGCACGCTTTTTGATACGGAAACGCTGTTTCAAAAAGAATGGAATGCCATTGCGAAAGAGAGAGGCATCACACTGCCCGATTCTTTCAAATATGAAATTTGCGGGACCAGTGGGACGCCGATGAACCGGATTATTGAAACCTATTACCATGTGGAAGATGGCAATGAGATCCAATGGGAATGCAAACGGCGGGTGGCAGCCTCTCTCCAGCAAGAAGTGCCGCTGAAACCAGGTTGCAAAGAAATATTGGATTATTTCCAACGCAAAGGATTTCGTATGGCGATCGGAAGTAGTAGCCGGAAAGAGCTCATTGAAAGCAATCTCCAAATAAGCGGTTGCCAAAGATATTTCCAAGCCATTGCCAGTGGAGACGAAGTGGAACAGGGGAAACCGGCACCGGATATATTTCTACTGACTGCTAAACGCCTTGGCGTCTCGCCAGTGGAATGCTACGTCTTTGAGGATAGCCCCAACGGCATCCGCGCTGCCTATGCCGCAGACATGAAACCCATCCTCGTCCCAGACCTCATGCCGGTGACTGACGATATAAGGAAAATGTGCTATCATATTTTTCACACATTGAATGAAGCGGTTGGGAGATTATAGTGAGGAGTGAGGAATTAGGAGTGAGGAGTGAAGGCGGCGAGCTCTCGAATTGCTCTTATACCGAATGGCATGTCAAAGGTGAGATTTCTTTTTATATAGCTCGCCGAAAAAGTAAAACGGTTATCATATCATCATGTTTCACGTGAAACATGGTAGTAATATGTACATGAAATAAAAATATAAAAAGGGGTATTGGGGCGCTTCTTAATTTGTGCGCCCCTTCCACCACTCCTCACTCTTCACTCCTAATTCCGCACTGTTTTTTATGTTTCACGTCCTAATCCCTAATCCCCAATCCCTAGCTACTAAAAGAAAAGGAGACCACCATGCTAACCACCGATATACCACAAGTCATTGCAAAAGAATTGTCCGTCCGTCCTCACCAGGTAGAAAAAACCATCGAACTTTTGGATGAAGGAAATACAGTACCTTTTATTTCCCGGTATCGAAAAGAAGTGACCGGATCCCTCATTGATGAACAAATTCGCACCATCGAAGAACGACTCACTTATTTACGAAATTTCGTGAAGCGGCAGGAAGAAATTCTGACGAAAATTGAAGAACAGGGAAAACTCACGCCTGAATTAAAGAAACAAATCGAACAGGCCCAGAAATTACAAGAACTGGAAGATTTGTACTTGCCTTACAAACAAAAACGGGCCACCCGTGCGTCAAAAGCGAAAGAAAAAGGATTGGAACCGTTGGCGAAGGCCATGATGGCGCAGAAAGAAAAAACGGGGAGTGCTCTTTTATTGGCGAAGAAATTTATCAATCGAGAAAAGGGGGTCAACAGCGCCGAAGAAGCGCTGGAAGGGGCACGGGATATTTGCGCTGAAGCCATTATGGAAGAAGCCAGCCTCCGACAGACCATGCGTGAAAAACTTTGGAAGCGGGCGAAAATGCAAACCGAATTGATAAAAGATGCCGAAGGGGCGGACCGTTTCCAAATGTATGATGATCGAGAAGAACCGGTTTGCCACATGCCCTCCCATCGCGTGTTGGCGGTGGATCGGGGAGAAAAATTGGGCTGTCTCAAAGTACACGTCGATTATGATACCGAAGACGCAGTGGAATGGATTTTCCGGCGGGTCTACAAAGGCCCCTCTGTTTTCAAAGACGAACTCCATGCCGCTGTGGAAGATGGTTATAAACGATTGCTATTTCCTGCCTTAGAAAGAGAAGTGCGGAACCGTCTCACCGAAGAAGCGGAAAAACAGGCCATTCATATTTTTGGTGTGAATTTGAAACAACTCCTCCTCCAACCACCGCTGACGGGCTACACCGTCATGGGCCTCGATCCAGGCTATCGGACAGGATGCAAAATGGCGGTGGTGGATGCCACGGGCCGCGTCATCGACCATGGCGTGCTGCAAGTGACGAAAAGTGAAGGCGAGAAATTGGCGTCTGAAAAGAAAGTGCTCTCCCTCATTCAGAAACATCACGTGACATTGATTTCCATCGGCAACGGTACCGCTTCCTACGAAACGGAACAATTCGCCGCTGGCCTCATTCAGAAATATCATCTCACTGATGTGCACTACCTCATCACCAGCGAAGCGGGGGCTTCCGTCTATTCCGCGTCCAAACTGGCGAAAGAAGAACTTCCCGAATACGATGTCACCATTCGTGGCGCTGTTTCCATCGCCCGCCGCGTGCAAGATGCACTGGCGGAACTGGTGAAAATCGATCCGAAAGCCATTGGTGTAGGCCAATACCAGCACGACGTGAATCAAAAAGAACTGGCCGCTGCCCTCGATGCGGTTATCGAAACCGTGGTGAACCATGTTGGGGGTCGATCTCAATACCGCCAGCCCTTCCCTGCTGTCTCACATCGCCGGCATCAGTAGCGCAGTAGCGAAAAATATCGTGGCCTATCGCAACGAAAATGGCACCTTCAACAACCGTCGTCAGCTTCTCAAAGTGGCTCGCCTGGGCCCCTCCGCCTACACCCAGTGCGCCGGCTTCCTTCGCATTCGCGGCGGAAAGAATCCCTTCGATAACACCTCCATCCATCCTGAATCCTACGACCTGGCCAAACAAATTCTGGCCCACTTCGGCATGACAGAAACAGATTTAGGAAATAAAAAATCCCTGGACATGCTGGCCGTCAAACGCCCCTTGGTGGACGAAAAGAAACTGGCCGAAGACCTCCACGCCGGTCTCCCTACCGTGCACGATATTCTGGATGCCCTCGTCAGTCCCGGCAGAGATCCCCGGAGCGACCTGCCCCTCCCCATGACTCGCCAAAGCCTGACGGACCTCTCCGAACTCAAAGTAGGCACCGTACTGAAAGGGACGGTTAGAAATATCACCGACTTCGGCGCTTTCGTAGACATTGGTCTCCATGACGACGGCTTGGTTCATGTTTCCGAAATGGCAAAGAAACGAGTGAAACATCCCACCGATGTCGTTTCTGTAGGAGACATTGTGGACGTCATGGTTATCAGTGTGGATGAAAAACGAAATCGCATTGGACTGTCTATGAAACGTGTTAAGTAGGCAGTTGGCAGTTAGCAGTAGGCAGTAAAAAGAGTGACTGGTAGACTGGTGACTAGTAACTGGAATGTTTTCCTAGTCACCAGTCACTAGTCACTAATTCCCGTTGTTTCATGTGAAACATTTTCTTGCTTCTATAGAAAAATAGTGATAGTATATGGATAGGCGAAATGTTGTAAAAGCCGTAGTACACAAAAGAACGAACCCCATGAAGAGCTGCTACATCTTCATGGGGTTCTTCTTGTTCAAAGTACAAGCGGACTTAGGCTTATCACAAACTGCGCAAGCTATCGGTCAAGCCATTTGCAGAGGTAGTATGCAACTACGCTCGCCGCAACCGAAATTAGAAATGTTGTAAATATATTCTCCATAGTACACCTCCTTCTGTCACGATTTCCGTGAGAGGAGTGCAGTGTGACGAATGTATTATAGCATGAATGATGAGAAGGTTTCACGTGAAACAATGATAGTAGGCGGTTAGCAGTAGGCAGTAAAACGCTGCAAACCGCTAACTGCCTACTAACACTGTTTCACGTGAAACATTTTCTTGCTTCTATAGAAAAATAGTGATACTATATGGATAGGCGAAAAGTTACCAAAAGCCATAAGACACAAAAGAACGAGCCCCATGAAGATGTCGCAAATCTTCATGGGGCTCTTCTTGTTTGAAGCACAAGCGCGCTTAGGATTGAAGGAGTAGGCAGTTGGCAGTCAGCAGTAGGCGGAAAAATTACTGCGAACTGCTGACTGCCAACTGCTAATTAACAATGTTTCACGTGAAACATGATATAAGCGGTATTTGAATATAGATGATAGGCCCGTCGGGCATCTCCCCCATCGGGGGAGAATTAAAGAGGGGGTGCATTTTCCTCGGCCGTAAGTCCGGTTGTATGGTTTTCTGAATACAAAGCGGAATAAAAATATTTTGATATCACACAAACATAGTGATGTATATCGCCTGGTATTTATAAAAACCATACAACCAGCCTACGGCTGAAGGAAATACACCCCCTCTGCCTACGGCATCTCCCCCGGAGGGGGCGAGGTCCTATGGACCTATCATTACTATTTAAAACCGTCAACTGCCAACTAACACCGTTTCACGTGAAACATTTTCTTGCTTCTATGAAGAAATAGTGATAATATATGAACAGGTAAGAATGTTGTAAGACGCATGACGCACAAAGAACGAACCCCTATGAGATTCTGGGAAAATCTCATAGGGGTTCTTCTTGTTCAAAGTACAAGCGGACTTAGGCTTATCACAAACTGCGCAAGCTATCGGTCAAGCCATTTGCAGAGGTAGTATGCAACTACGCTTGCCGCGACCGAGTTTAAGAATGAAATAAGAATGTTTTCCATGACGCACCTCCTTCTTGTCACGATTTCCGTGGGAGGAGTGCAGTGTGACGAATGTATTATAGCATGAAAGATGGGGAAGTTTCACGTGAAACGATAAAAGTAGGCAGTAAGCAGTTAGCAGTAGGCGGTAAAAACACTGCGAACCGCTAACTGCGAACTGCTAACTAATAACGTTTCGCGTGAAACTTGAACGAATAGGAAATGGGCATTACCCCACTGCCTACTGCTAACTGCCAACTAAAACAAAAAGACTTACAAATACGAGATGCATTGTATTTGTAAGTCTTTTTTTATGCATTTTTTTAGTGTGATTTCGGTGACTAGTGGTTTAGGAACCAAACAACCAACAACAAACAACGAACAACCACAAATAATAAACCTAATTCTAAATTTAGGAATTGACGAAACCGGGGGGGTGGTACCATCTAAATAAAATTTTAAGCAATAATCTGTGAATAACTGAAATCGAATCTATGAGGCGAGGATGAAGCCTATCTATGAAATAAAAAAAGATTTTCAGCGCAGATGTTGCTTGGTGGGGTATGCGGTGAAGGAGTTGTAATAGTTGCTCGTTAATTTGTTCTTTCAATAGCAATGGCGATTGTTGTCGGTTGTTTGGCTCCAACAACAAACAACTAACAACAAACAACTAGTATCAGAATCATACCTACTGGTTCCATCCTTTAACGCATAACCATCCACGAAAGGGGGCATGTGCATGGCATGAAATGTCAATGGTGTGGGAAGGAGTTTACACCTACCAAAAGCTGGCAGAAATATTGCTCACCAGCCTGTCGCGTTTCTGCCAATCGAAAACGACAACCCAAAGAAGTTCGACCAGAAGATAGAAAAACTTTGATTCGATCTTTTGTCTGTTTGAAATGTGGAAAAGTTGTCGATGTGTATGATCCCAAAGACAATCGCTTCAAATTTTGCTGTGCCCATTGCGAGAAGTTGTATTGGAAACATCCACGCAAGAAGGAGCCCAAGAAAATCCGCATGCTGTGTTGTCGGGTATGCGGGAAGCAAATCCTCATTACAAATCCACTGGATCGAAGGCGGTTTTATTGCAGTCAGAAGTGCAGGGATATTCAGCATTTGAGAAATAGGAAGGCGAAGAAAGTGGGCAGTATGTAGAAGTGACTGGTGGACTGGTGACTAGTGACTGGGGTTTCTAGTCATCAGTTACTAGTCACTGTTCACCAATGTTTCACGTGAAACTTGATTAAGTTAGCAGTAGGCAGTTAGCAGTAGGCAGTGGGTGGTGCACCATGCGTGCATCATGGAGGTTAGTAGGCGCATTTTCTAATCCCTAGCGCCCAATCCCTAATCCCTGTTTTCACTGCCTACCGCTAACTGCTAACTGCCTACTTGTAGTGTAGTATAGAAAGAGAGGATACCCATGAATCATATTTACAAAGTCATTTGGAATAAAGCAAAACATTGCTATACGGTGGTTTCTGAAATTACCAAAAATCATAGCCATGGAAATAAGCGCGTTCGTACCATGACGGCCGCTTTAGCAGCGGTTGTGATGCTTACTGGATTTGGCGGCATGGGGATTGAAGCGGCTAATCCAGCACCCAATGATACGAATATTGTTATTGGCAAAGGGGCTCACGTTTCTGTATGGAACGATGTGACGAAACAGAATATCAGTGGCGATATTGCGATTGGTGAAGGGGCTCATGCCTGGAATGGGGAATATTCTGCTCCGGACGGTTCTTATAAAAGTTATATTGGTGTACAGGAATGGTTCTTAGATTTTGGTCAAGGTGGGGTTGCCTTTGATCATGATGAATTTTTTGGACTCAAAAAATATTATAAAGTACAAGATGGATCTAAAATTGCTGGCTCTATTGCTATTGGTAAAAATACATTAGCCCGTACAGGATCCACCAATATTGGGGACCATACATATATGGGAAAAATTGGTGACATGGAAATCACCAAAGACACCAATTATATCAATATGCAACCTGGAGTATATTCCACAACATTAGGGGCCAATACATATGCTGATTTGCAATCTGGTAAATACGCCGGTGGTTCTGTAATGGCTATTGGCGGAGGAAATAAAGCAGACAATGCGGTTTACTCTCAGTTATTGGGTGTGCAGAATACGGTAACTGGTACTTCCAACGATAATGCTAAATTCACCTATGTAGATGGGTATAAGAATACCGCTACCAACACAAAGAATACCACACTGATTGGTTCGTTAAATACCGCTACAGGCACAGAATCCGTGACAGTTACAGGTGATAACAACGAGATTACTGGAAATGGAAATCATGTCATCGGTGACAATCATAAAGTAACCGGAGCCAATAATATTCTCATTGGCAATAATAAGGAACAGAAAACTCATGCTGGCAATGATTCGGTGATTATCGGAAATAATGCCAGCGCCGGGAATGGTTCTGTGGCTTTTGGTAATCAGGCGAAGGCAGGAAATACAGGCGTTGCATTGGGTATGAATGCTTCAGCTGGAGATAAAAATATTTCCGTCAGCCATGATGGGACCGATATTTCTATCGCACTGAAAGATACTTTGCTGCTGGGAAGCAATGCCACCGATGGCTATGTTACTGTGGATGGCGTCAAAGGAACCGTCTGGGCAGGACACGCTGTTTCCGCTGGCAATGTGAATATGGATGGAGACAGCGGCGAAATCACGGGCCTCACCAATACTACATTGAAAGCTAGCGATTTTGCCACCGCTGGTAGAGCTGCCACGGAAGAGCAGCTGAAACTGGTCAAAGATCAGGCTGATAGTGCTGGTGTCGAAGCAGCCAAACATACCCAAGTGGTCAATGGGAGCAATACCACGGTAGAAGAAATCGACAATAACGGACAGAAGACGTACAAAGTCGGCCTGAATAAGGACATTCTGTTGGGCGACATCACCGGTAATAATGTCAGCATTAGCGGCACCAATGGCACCATCGAAACTACGGGAAATATCATTACTGAATCTCGCGTTATCGCGGACCAAGGCGCGAAACTGGCCGACATCGATGTGACGAAAGATACCATTTCTGGCGGTTTGAATGGACAGTCCAAGGTCGTTCTGAACGAAGGCTACGCAGGCATGGCCTATGGAAATACGAATATCCTACTCATGGATAATGGTGTCTATCTGAATGGTAAAGTGAATATTGACAAAGCAGGTCAGATTCACAATGTCACTGCCGGTACTTCTGACGAAGATGCAGTGAATCTGGGACAACTCAAGGGTGTAGAAAATGTAGCGAAGAAAGGTTGGAATCTGTCTACTGGCAATGTAGCCACCGATGCTACCAACGTAGCACCAGGAGACTATGTAGATTTCTCTGGTGATAAAAATATTTCTGTCAGTCACGATGGCACCGATGTGAAGGTGGCTCTGAACAAGAATATCGACGTCAACTCGGTACAGACCAATGCGCTCAATTCCAAGTACAATCTGTCCGTAGGGACCATGGGCTCTGATGGGAAGACTGGATTCTTTGTGAACTCCAATGGTGCTTTCTATGGGGCGAGAGGCAATTTCGTGGTTGATGAAAATGGTGATGTCACTGCCACTAGCGGGGACATTGGAAATGTCAAATTGAACCATGGCGTTTTCTATAAAAATAGTGCACTCCGTGATGGGGAACTGTATGTAGGAGATGCGGATGGCAATTATAGCCAGATCACTTCTAAGAATGCCAAATTGGGTCAAGTGACTATTGATGCAACTGGCAAGATAAGCGGCGTAGCTGCTGGTCGCATTGCGGCAGATTCCACCGATGCAATCAATGGCAGTCAGCTTCATGCGGTGCAGACCGAAGCGGGGAAACACACCACGTTGGTGAATGGTAGCAATATCAACGTAGAAGAAATCGGTACTGATGGACAGAAGACATACAAAGTCGGTCTGAATAAGGACATTCTGTTGGGCGACATCACAGGCCAGAACGTCAGCATTAGTGGTACCAATGGCACCATCGAAACCACGGGAAATATGATCACTGAATCTCGTGTCATTGCTGACAAAGGAGCGAAACTGGCAGACATTGATGTGACGAAAGATACCATTTCCGGTGGTCTGAATGGACAGTCCAAGGTTGTCTTGAATGAAGGCTATGCGGGCATGTCTTATGGAAATACCAGCGTGGTGCTCATGGATGGTGGCGTGTATCTGAATGGCAAGGTGAATGTGGACAAAGCAGGACAGATTCATAATGTCACTGCAGGTACTGCCGATGAGGACGCCGTGAATGTTGGACAGCTCAAGAAAGAAACGGCAGCAGCTAAGACCACCGTTTCCGACGGAACCAATACCACCGTCACTTCGACCGTCGACACAGATGGACACACCGATTATCAGGTGAACTTGAACAAAGACCTGAAAGGAGTAGAATCGATTTCCAATGGTCCGTCCAAAGTGGTACTGAATGAAGGCTACGCAGGTATGGCCTATGGAAATACGAATATTGTACTCATGGATAATGGGGTCTATCTGAATGGTAAGGTGAATGTGGACAAGGCAGGTCAGATTCACAACGTCACTGCTGGTACGGCTGACGAAGATGCGGTGAATTTTGGACAACTCAAGGAAAAAACAGCCGCTGCAAAGACCACCGTTTCCGATGGAACCAATACCACTGTTACATCTACTATAGATAAAGATGGACATACCGATTACCAGGTGAACTTGAATAAAGACCTGAAGGGCGTAGAATCTATTTCCAATGGTCCGTCCAAAGTGGTACTGAACGAAGGCTACGCAGGCATGGCCTATGGAAATACGAATATTGTGCTCATGGATAGCGGCGTGTATCTGAATGGCAAGGTGAACGTGGACAAGGCAGGTCAGATTCACAATGTAACTGCTGGTACCGCTGACGAAGACGCCGTGAATTTCGGACAGCTCAAGAAAGAAACCGCTGCTGCGAAGACCACTGTTTCTGACGGAACCAATACCACTGTCACTTCCAAAGTAGAGAAAGATGGGCATACCGATTACCAGGTGAATTTGAATAAAGATTTGGAAGGCATCGAATCTGTTTCCAATGGGCTCTCTTCTATCCGCATGGGTGGCAAGACTGGAACCGTGACCATCAATAATGTGGTTACCATTGACCAGACCGGCAAGATTAGCGGCGTGGCGAATGGTGAAATCAGTGATACATCTAAGGATGCCATCAATGGTAGCCAGCTCGCTGCAGTGAAGAAAGATGTTGCGCAGAACGCTACGGATATTAAGAAGAATGCGGAAGACATCAAGACCAATGCGGATAACATTCAGAAGAACACCGAATCCATTAAGGAAAACGCAGATCAGATCAAGCAGAATGCCGATAAGATTCAGGCCAATTCTGATGCTATCGCTAAGAATACGGAAGATATCAAGAAGAACGCAGAGAATATTGAACAGAACAAGAAAGATATTGCGACCAACAAGGAAAATATTTCTAAGAATACCGAAGCCATTGGCAAACTGGATGAACGTGTCACCAGCGTAGAAGAAGTAGCAAAGAAACACACCACTGTTTCTAGCGATGATGAAAATGTACAGCTCACAGAAAGCACCAATGCGCAGGGCGGCAAGGATTACAAAGTGGGTCTGAATAAGGATTTGAAACTGGACAGCGTCACCACAGGTGATACCAAGATGGACACCAATGGCGTCAAAGTGGGTGACACCGTATCTCTCACCAAGGACGGCCTGACTGCTGGTGATACCAAGGTCACAGGCGATGGTCTCTCTATCGGTGACAAGACTTATATTTCCAAAGACGGTCTCAATGCCAATGACCAGAAAGTAAGCAACGTAGCTGCCGGTGACCTCTCTGCAGAGTCCAAAGATGCCATCAATGGCAGCCAGCTATTCGCTACCAACCAGCAGGTCGCACAGAATGCACAGAACATCAGCAAGCTGGGCAATCGCATCAATAAAGTCGGCGCTGGTGCAGCTGCTCTGGCAGCTCTCCATCCGCTCGATTTCGACCCGGATGATAAATGGGATTTCGCAGCTGGCTATGGTAACTACAATGGCGAAAATGCAGCCGCTATCGGTGCTTACTATCGTCCGAACGAAGATACCATGTTCTCCGTAGGTGGTAGCTTCGGCAATGGAGAAAATATGGTGAATGCGGGCATTAGCTTGAAACTGGGCCAGGGCAACCATGTTTCTACTTCCAAAGTCGCTATGGCAAAGGAAATCAAAGACCTCCGCAAGGAATTGGAAACGTTGAAATCTGCTATGCTCGATGTGAATGCAGGTAAGAAACTGGATACATCCAAACTCCAGCTCTTCCCCGACGTACCACAGAATCACTGGGCTTATGAATATGTATCTCAGCTCAAAGGAAATGGCATCCTGACTGGTTATCCAGATGGCGAATTTAAGGGCGATCGACCAATGACTCGCTACGAATTTGCGGCTATGCTGTACAAGGCTATGCTGGAAGGGGCAACGCTTTCCGATAAGATTCTCACCGAATTTGCACCAGAATTGGAACGCTTCACTGTAGATACGGTTCATGCGGATAAGAACGGCAAGCCGGTGGTAGAACGTGTGCGTGTGGTGAAGAACAAGTAGGCAGTAAGCAGTTGGCGGTAGGCAGTATAGTGACTGGTAGACTGGTGACTAGTGACTGGGATGTTTTTACTAGTCACCAGTCACTAGTCACTGGCTACCCTTGTTTCACGTGAAACGGGAATGGTAGGCAGTAAGCGGTTAGCAGTCAGCAGTAAAAACGGCAAACCGCCTACTGCTAACTGCTAACTAGTCATGTTTCACGTGAAACATGTCCTTGCCTCTATAGAAAAATAGTGGTAATATATGGACAGGCAAAATGTTACAAAAAGCCATAATGCACAAAGAACGAACCCCTATGAGATTGTGGGAAATCTCATAGGGGTTCTTCTTGTTCAAAGCACAAGCGAGCTTAGGCTTGAATGAGTAGGCAGTCAGCAGTTAGCAGTCGGCAGTAAAACACTGCCAACTGCTAACTGCCAACTGCTAACTAATCATGTTTCACGTGAAACATGTCGCTAGCCCTATGCAAACCATTTTCATCATGCTATAATACAAATCACATATATAAGGAGTCCAAAGCCGGACGGGAATAGTGAGAGCTATTTTCGTGCGGCTTTTTGTGTAGGAGAATTAGTAGGCAGTTAGCAGTAGGCGGAAAGCAGTAAAACACTGCTAACTGCCAACTGCCAACTGCAAACTAAAATGTTTCCCGTGAAACAATTTAGTGGGTAGTAAGCGGTAAGTAAATTTACTGCTAACTGCCAACTGCCTACTGCTAACTGCCTACTAATACAAGGAGGAGTGGACGATGAAAAAATGGAGAGATTTGCCAGAGGCACAGGGGCTGTATGACCCGCGGAATGAACATGATGCTTGTGGGATTGGGTTTGTGGCCCATATCAAGGGGAAGCGGTCTTATAGTATCGTCGATGATGCGCTGAAGATTTTGGAAAACTTGAAGCATCGCGGCGGGGAGGGGGCGGATCAGAAGAGTGGCGATGGAGCCGGGATTCTGACACAGATTCCTCATGAATTTTTCCGCCGAGAGTGCGAAGTGTTGGGATTTCATTTGCCGCCGGAAGGGGAATATGGGGTTGGCATGATTTTTGCGCACCGTTATGAGGCATTCCGCAAGAAGCAGATGGCTTTGTTTGAGGAAATTGTGAAGGAAGAGGGACAGACTGTTCTTGGTTGGCGAGAGGTGCCCATTGATGAAAGCATCATCGGTGAAGCAGCTCGTGCCATTCGTCCTCGTTTCTTGCAAGTTTTTATTGGAAAGAATACAGCCATTCAGGATCCCATGAATTTTGAACGGAAACTCTACATCATTCGCCGGTTGGCGGAGAAGAAAATCATTCCGCTTTCGGAAGGGATGGGCACCGATTTCTACATTGCCAGTTTGTCATCTCATACCATTGTGTACAAGGGCATGTTGACGTCGGAGCAGCTCCGACATTTCTATTTGGATTTGTCGGACTTGGATTTCAAGACCGCTATGGCCATGGTGCATTCTCGGTTTTCCACCAATACATTTCCGAGTTGGGCGAGGGCCCATCCGAATCGTTACATCGTGCATAATGGGGAAATCAATACCATTCGAGGAAATATTAATTGGCTAAATGCCCGGGAGAGCAAGTCGCGGCCTTCCGATTATCCAGAATTGGCGAAGGTATTTCCGGTAGTGGATGACACGGGCAGTGATTCCGCCATGTTTGATAACTGCTTGGAGTACATTCATATGGCCGGGCATTCCTTGGCCCACGCCATGATGGTGATGATTCCGGAACCTTGGGAGAAGGATCCTTCCATGGATGAGGAGAAGAAGGCTTTTTATCGGTATCACAATTTCATGATGGAGCCTTGGGATGGCCCGGCGGCCATGTGTTTCTGTGATGGCGTGTCCATCGGTGGCATGCTGGATCGCAATGGCCTCCGTCCGGCTCGGTACTATGTGATGAAGGATGAACGGGTGATTTTGAGTTCCGAAGTGGGCGCGGTGCCGGTGAATCAGGAGGATGTGCTTTACAAAGGACGTTTGGAACCGGGGAAAATGCTTCTCGTCGATACGGCGCAGCAACGAATTATCAGCGATGAAGAAATCAAACATTCCATGGCAAAGGCCCATCCTTACAAGACTTGGTGCGAGGAGCACATTTTGGATTTGAACGATTTGGTCACAGGCGATAAGGAACCAGACGTGCCGGAAGATTTACTAGCGGAGCAGAAAAATTTCGGCTACACCGTAGAAGATTTGCGAGACATCATCACCCCTATGGCGGAAAACGGCAAGGAACCGATTGGGGCCATGGGCATGGATTCGCCCATTCCGGTGTTGTCCGAAAAGCCGCAGCTTTTGTATGATTATTTCCAGCAAAATTTTGCCCAGGTCACCAATCCGCCGATCGATGGGGTGCGAGAAAAAATCGTCACCTCTTCTACGGTGTTTGTAGGAAATATGGCGAATATCATGGACCCCGATGAAAAAGGGACAGCGGCGCTTTCCATTGACCGACCCATTATCACCAATGAAGAAATGGACGTGATTCGTCATCTAAACAGTTCGCAGCTCAAAGTGGCAGAATTGTCGTTGCTCTATTCGATTTCCGGTGGTGGCCGGGCTATGGAAAAGGCACTGGATGATTTATTTGCGAAGGCTTTGGATTTGATTCATGCTGGAAATAACATTCTTATCTTATCTGACCGAGGCGTGGACAAAGACCACGGCGCCATTCCGGCCCTCCTCGCTTCGTCTGGGCTCCACCATTTCCTTATCAAAGAAAAGGTGCGGCCTGATGTGGGGATTATTTTGGAATCGGGAGAACCGAGAGAGATTCATCATTTCGCGGCCCTCATTGGTTTCGGCGTGACTGCCGTCAATCCCTACTTGGCTTTGGAAACGGTGGAGGATTTGGCGAAGAAAAATAAACTCCACGGCAAGAGTGCGAAGGAAGGACTCGCCAATTATATGACGGCTGCGGTGAATGGCCTTCTTGGCGTCATGAGCAAGATGGGGATTTCTACGGTAAAGAGTTACCACGGTGCTCAAATCTTTGAAGCGGTCGGCATTGGGAAAGAAGTGGCAGCGAAATATTTCGGCGGCATCACGTCTCCCATTGGCGGGATTGGGCTCAAAGAAATCGCACACGAAACGGAACTTCGTCATGCGGCGGCTTTTGGAAATACGAAAGGTCTCGCTTCTGGGGATGTGTACATGTATCACCGGAATGGAGATGAACCCCACATTTTGACACCCGAAGCGATTCGTCTGTTGCAGCGAGCTTGTCGCACCGGTAGTTATGAAGTGTACAAAGAATATGCGAAGAAAATCAATGAGCCGCTCATTCGTCTTCGCGATTTGCTGGATTTCAATTATCCCGCCGGATGCAGCATTCCGATCGAAGAAGTGGAAAGCGTGGATTCTATCGTGCATCATTTCCGCACGGGAGCCATGAGTTATGGGGCCCTCAGTAAGGAAGCCCATGAATGCATCGCCAAAGCTATGAATGCTTTAGGTAGCCGCAGCAACACCGGCGAAGGCGGGGAAGATCCAGAACGATTCTTACCGCAGGCTGATGGCAGTAGCATTAACGATGAAATCAAACAGGTTTCCACCGCTCGCTTCGGTGTCACGGGAAATTACCTGATTCATGGCAGTGAAATTCAAATCAAGTGTGCCCAGGGCGCCAAACCTGGGGAAGGTGGTCATCTTCCCGGAAGCAAAGTGGACCCGGCCATCGGGAAAACGAGACACTCCACGCCTGGTGTGGCACTGATTTCGCCGCCGCCCCATCACGATGTGTACTCCATCGAAGATTTGGCGGAATTGGTTTTTGATTTAAAAAATGCGAACCACAACGCAGAAATCAACGTGAAGCTCACCGCAGGAAATGGAGTGGGTACCATTGCGGCGGGCGTGGTCAAAGCAAAAGCGGACAGCATTACCATCAGTGGTTACGATGGCGGCACCGGTGCATCGCCAAGAACCAGTATGCGACACGCTGGCCTTCCTTGGGAAATGGGATTGGCCGAAGTGCAGCAAGTCTTGCTCTTGAATAAACTCCGGGATCGGGTGAAATTGGAAGCAGATGGCAAAATGCTGACCGGTCGCGATGTGGCCATTGCTGCTTTGTTGGGCGCCGAACTCTTTAGCTTCTGCACGGGCCCACTCATTGCACTGGGATGCCAGATGTTCAGGGTATGCAATAAAAATACCTGCCCCTTCGGTATTTGTACCCAGGACGAAAAACTTAGAAAGCGGTTTTCCGGCAAACCGGAATATGTGATGAACTTCATGCGTTTTGTGGCGGAAGATTTGCGAGAAATTATGGCTCACTTGGGATTCCACAAATTGGAAGATATGGTGGGACGAAGCGATCGGCTTTTCCAGAAAAGTTTCACGGGAAACAAAAAGGCCGATACCCTGTCACTGGACTCCATCCTTTTCCGTCCCTATACGGATATTTCTGTCGGACATCATTTCATGAAATCCCAGGACCATGAAATCGAAAAGACCATGGACATGGCGAAATTGGTGCGCATGTGCAAGCCCGCTTTGGACGAAAAGAAGAAAGTGAAGGCGAAACTGTTCATCAAAAATACGAACCGCGTTACCGGCACCCTTTTGGGCAGTGAAATTTCTCGTCGCTACGGCGAAGAAGGTCTGCCAGAAGACACCATTTCTATTTCCTTCGTGGGATCTGCAGGTCAAAGTTTCGGTGCCTTCATCCCGAAAGGTCTCACCCTCACCTTGGAAGGGGATGCCAATGACTATGCGGGGAAGGGCCTTTCCGGCGGGAAGATTGTGATTTATCCGCCGAAAGAAGCGACGTTCAAAGCAGAAGACAATGTGATTATCGGAAATGTGGCGTTCTTCGGTGCCACTTCCGGGACTGCTTTTGTGTCTGGCAAAGCAGGAGAACGATTCTGCGTCAGAAATAGCGGTGCCACCGTGGTGGTAGAAGGGGTCGGCAACCACGGCTGCGAATACATGACCGGCGGGAAAGTGGTCATCCTGGGCGAAACAGGCAAAAACTTCGGCGCTGGCATGTCTGGTGGTGTGGCGTATGTATTGGATTTGGATGAAAAACGGTGCAACAAAGAACTCATCCATCTGGAAACCATCACCGATGAAACGGAATGGGAAGAATTGCACCACCTCATCGAAACCCACTATCTCTTAACCCACAGCCGCAAAGCGGAAGCCATCCTGGCTCGCTGGAGTGCGTACCAGCCAAGAATCACCAAAGTCATTCCGAAAGAATACGAGGCGATGGAAATGGAAATTGCGAAGGCTATGGCGGGTGGAATGGATCGGGAGACGGCGGTGAAAATGGCGTATGAGAAGAAGTTTTTGAAATAGTAGGCAGTCAGCGGTTGGCAGTAGGCAGCAGGAAGGGTGACTGGTAGACTGGTGACTAGTGACTGGGATTTTTCTAGTCACCAGTCACTAGCTACCTGTGTTTCACGTGAAATATTGTTCTTGCCTCTATAGAAAAATAGTGATATTATATGAATAGGCGAAAGGTTACCAAAAGCCGTGATACACAAAGAACGAACCCCATGAAGAGCTGCAACATCTTCATGGGGTTCTTCTTGTTCAAAGCACAAGCGAGCTTAGGCTTGAATTTAGTAAGCAGTCAGCAGTTGGCAGTAGGCAGTAAACACTGCGAACCGCCAACTGCCTATTGCTAACTCATACCGTTTCACATGAAACATTGTTCTTGCTTCTATAGGAAAATAGTGATAATATATGGACAGGTAAGAAGGTTGTAAGAAACCATAGTGCACAAAAGAACGAACCCCATGAAGATCTAGACCATCTTCATGGGGTTCTTCTTGTTCAAAGCACAAGCGGGCTTAGGCTTATCACGAGCTGCATGAATCATCGGTCAAGCCATTTGCAGAGGTAGTATGCAACTACGCTCGCCGTGACCGAGATTAAGAAATTGGTAAGATTGTTTTCCATAGTACACCTCCTTCTGTCACGATTTCCGTGGGAGGAGTGCAGTGTGACGGATGTATTATAGCATGAAATGATGGAATGTTTCACGTGAAACAAATGAGATAGTAGGCAGTAAGCAGTTAGCGGTAGGCGGTTAAACACTGCGAACCGCTAACTGCTTACTGCCAACTAAAACCGTTTCACGTGAAACATTTTCTTGCATCTGTAGAAAAATCGTGCTACTATAAAGGTGCAAAAAGATGTAAGAAGTCATAAAGCACAAAAGAACGAACCCCTATGAGATTTTTGCGGAATCTCATAGGGGTTCTTCTTGTTCAAAGCACAAGCGGGCTTAGGCTTATCACGAGCTGCATGAATCATCGGTCAAGCCATTTGCAGAGGTAGTATGATACTACGCTTGCCGCGACCGAGATCAAAAAAGATGTAAGAATATTCTCCATAAAGCACCTCCTTCTGTCACGATTTCCGTGAAAGGAGTGCAGTGTGACGGATGTATTATAGCATGAATGAGGAGGATGTTTCACGTGAAACAATGATAGTAGGCAGTAAGCAGTTAGCAGTAGGCGGTTAAACACTGTGAACCGTTAACTGATTACTGTCAACTAATACCGTTTCACGTGAAACATTGTTCTTGCCTCTATAGAAAAATAGTGATATTATATGAATAGGCGAAAGGTTACCAAAAGCCGTGATACACAAAGAACGAACCCCATGAAGAGCTGCAACATCTTCATGGGGTTCTTCTTGTTCAAAGCACAAGCGAGCTTAGGCTTGAATTTAGTAAGCAGTCAGCAGTTGGCAGTAGGCAGTAAACACTGCGAACCGCCAACTGCCTATTGCTAACTCATACCGTTTCACATGAAACATTGTTCTTGCTTCTATAGGAAAATAGTGATAATATATGGACAGGTAAGAAGGTTGTAAGAAACCATAGTGCACAAAAGAACGAACCCCATGAAGATCTAGACCATCTTCATGGGGTTCTTCTTGTTCAAAGCACAAGCGGGCTTAGGCTTATCACGAGCTGCAACGAATCATCGGTCAAGCCATTTGCAGAGGTAGTATGATACTACGCTTGCCGCAACCGAGATCAAAAAGGTTACCAAAATATTCTCCATGATACACCTCCTTCTGTCACGATTTCCGTGAAAGGAGTGCAGTGTGACAGATGTATTATAGCATGAATGAGGAGAATGTTTCACGTGGAACAATGATAGTAGGCAATCAGCGGTTGGCAGTCGGCAGTAAGAAAAGCGACTGGTAGACTGGTGACTAGTGACTGGGATTTTTCTAGTCACCAGTCACTAGTCACTAGCTACCTACGATGTTTCACGTGAAACATTTCTCTAGCGGCAGCAATTTCTAATCCCTAATCCCTAGCTACTAATCCCTAGTCACTAACATAAAAAACGCTGTCATCTCTACATAAATGACAGCGTTTTAAAATAGTGGCTGCTCGATAATTCATACGCCCGATGTTTACTGAATATAGACTGTAAAATTTTGGTATTCAAGTGCAAAGAAATACGGGCTATTGTGCAGATTCCTG
>CAVBRV010000028.1:0-19864 GCA_963597965.1 Paludibacteraceae bacterium
GCCCTTACCGCTGGTGCCACTGAGATTTCTCCACTCAGGGACACAAATCATTTCATAACTTCTATATCATTAAGCACAAATATGATCGGTCGAAATGACGCTAGTGATGCTAACATAGTGGCTGCTCATTAATTCATTTTTCAATAGAAAGAAACCTGATTGGTGATTGTTGCTGGTTGTTAGTTGTTTGTTGTTGGGGCCAAACAACAAACAACTAACAACAATGAATACACAGGAATCTGCACAATAGCCCGTATTTCTATGCACTTGAATGAAAAAATTTCACTGCATATATTCAGTAAACATCGGGCGTATGAATGATCGAGCATCAACTAAATAGTGCACATGTTTGAGAAAATTTCCTTGCATCGAATTTGTCTTTTTTATAAAAAGGGGTATTGCGGCGCTATATGAATTGTGCGCCCCTTCCATCATTACGCACTACGCACTTCGCATTACGCATTATTTCACCAAAAGCGAATTAATGACCGCCTACTAAAATAGACACTACCGGCATAATAGTGTCTATTTTTTCTTGCATCGTAGGTTTGAAAAAGGTATACTAAGAAGAATCATTAGAAAAATGTGTAGTTATAGGAGGAGAGGTATGTTTAGAAAAATTGGACACCTGATAAGCAGTGTCGCATTGATTAAGCAGATTGCCGTTGGCCTTGTCATCGGTATTTTGATTGCAGTCTGCTTCCCGCCGGCTATTCCGGTGGTTAAGATTTTTGGGGATTTATTCGTTAAGGCACTGAAAGGTGTAGCACCGGTTCTGGTCTTCTTCCTGGTCATGAACGCCATGGCACAGAAAAAATCTGGACAAGGCGGCAAGATGAAACCGATCATCGAACTCTATGTAGTCGCTACGTTCTTTGCTTCCCTGGTTGGGGTTTGCCTGTCCTTCCTGTTTCCTACCACCCTTCATTTGCAGGTGGCTGCCGATACGAAACTGGCTCCGCCAAGTGGTATCGTACAAGTGCTTCACAACTTGATTCTTTCTGTAGTAGATAATCCAGTGAATGCGTTGCTCAACGGGAACTACATCGGCATCCTGGCATGGGCTATCATTGTAGGTCTGGCACTGAAAAATTTTGGATCCGGTACTACCAAAGTATGGCTGGATGACATTGCCAAAACCATTACTCAGGTTGTCACTTGGGTCATTCATTTTGCACCACTGGGCATTATGGGCTTGGTTGCTGATTCTGTAGGTACCGCTGGCGTAGAAGCACTGCTGGGCTATGTACAGCTCCTGGGCGTATTGATTGGTGCCTACCTATTGGTGGCTCTGGTCATGAATCCAATCATTGTGTATTCCAGAATCCATATGAATCCATATCCACTGGTTTGGACCACCATTCGTGAAAGCGGTGTCTATGCATTCTTCACCAGAAGTTCTGCCGCCAACATTCCGGTCAACCTGTCTCTGTGTAAACGGTTGGGACTGAATCCAGATACCTTCACCATTTCCATTCCATTGGGCGCCACCATCAACATGGCCGGCGCTTCCATTACCATTTCTGTCTTGGCTTTGGCCGCTGCCAATACACTGGGCATTGAAGTGGATTTCCCGACGGCTCTTCTGCTCTGCATCGTTTCTACTGTAGGCGCTTGCGGTGCATCTGGTGTAGCTGGCGGTTCCTTGCTTCTGATTCCCGTAGCGTGCGCTTCTTTCGGTATCAATAGCGACATCGCTATGCAGGTCGTAGGCGTTGGTTTCATCATCTCCGTACTGGAAGATGCCAGCGAAACCGCACTGAACAGTTCCAGTGACGTACTCTTCACTGCTACCGCTGAATTTGCAGAACGTCGGAAAGCAGGTACTCTGAAATCTTCCGATATGGTTCCGCATGATAATTAATTGATTCAAAAAAGGATTGCGAAAGCAGTCCTTTTTTTGTGCGCCTATTGTTGTTGGTTGTCGGTTGTTTGACCCCAGCAACAAACAACTAACAACCAACAACAATTGCCAATCCGGATTTTTGCTATTGAAAAAGCGAATTAACGAGCAGTCGCTACTTACTTTTTTAAATTCCATAATGCGTAATGATTCAAAAAATGCTACAATAAAATGAACTATGGCATATTGAAACTCTGTGGAAAATGAATTGGTGACTAGTCACTAGTCACTAGTCACTAGTCACTAGTCGCGGTTTTCCGCCGAGGACGTTGGAGGACATTATGGAAACGATTGGTTTATTGGCAGGGATTGGCACGCTTCCAGTAGAATTTATCGAAGCGGTGAAATCTCAAGGATACCGGGTGGTTTGCATTGCCGTTACACCGGGCATCGAGCCGAAACTGGCTGAAATCGCAGATGTATATTATGAAATTAGCGCATTCAAACTAGATAAAGTCATCAAAACATTGGTGAAGGAACAGGTGAAAGAGGTCACCATGATTGGGAAAGTGACCAAAGAGTGGCTCTATAAGTCCCATACCTTCCCTGATTTCCGGGCCCTTAAATTGTTGAATAAACTTCGCAAGATGAATTTCAAAGACGATACCATTACCTTAGCCATTGTGGATGAATTGGCAAAAGACGGGATTTCTGTATTGGATCAGACGAAATATTTAAAACCTTTGATGCCAGGGCCCCAAGTATTTACCAAAAAACAACCCACAGAAGAGCAGTTGGCGGATGTGAAATTTGGCTTTGAAGCAGCGAAGGCGATTGGCGCCATTGATTTGGGACAGACCGTGGTGGTGAAGAACCAGGCAGTCATGGCAGTAGAAGCCATCGAAGGTACCGATGCTTGTATTCGCCGCGGGGGCAGCTTGGCTCGTGGCGGTGCGGTGGTGGTGAAAACCGCAAAACCAGGACAAGATACACGCTTCGACATGCCCGCCGTCGGTCTGACCACCCTTTACTCCATGATAGAAAGTGATTGTGCCGTATTGGCGATCGAAGCGTACCATACCCTATTTGCAGAAAAGGAAAAAGTGCTAGAAGAGGCCAATAAAAAGGGGATCGTTATTTTGGCGGTGGAGGGAAAATAGGTGACTAGTCACCATTACATCAATGTCATTAAGTTAAGCGAAATATGCGATGATTTCTGCTGTCACAAAGGTTCTAAAGGTACAAAGGGGTCTAAAGGTTTCTCGAATGAGCTGATGACGCTAGCATTCATAGGCACATTCGAGAAACCTGAGCACCCTTAGAACCCTGAGAACCTTGAGCAACTTGTAATCTCAAGCGTTAGCAGCCCTACTCACTCAAATCCTTAACTTAACCATTACATATAAGGAACAAACGATATGACAAAAATTATGATGTCTGCTGGCGAGGCATCGGGAGACATGCATGCCGGTGCGGTAGCAGCGGAATTGAAACGGCTCTACCCGGATGTGGAGATTTTCGGCATGGGCGGGCAGGACATGCGCAAAGCAGGGGTTCGCATCATCTATGACATTGAAAATCTAGGCATCATTGGCGTGGTAGAGGTGCTCAAGCATTTGCCCCTCTTTTTCAAACTTCGCACCCTTCTCAAAGAAGCCATGATGAAAGAGAAGCCAGATGTACTGGTTTGCATCGACTATCCGGGATTCAATATGAAAATCGCTCATGTGGCAAAAGAATTGGGCATTCCAGTGGTTTATTACATTGCGCCCACCATTTGGGCATGGAACAAAGGCCGGGCGAAGAACATTGTTCGTGATGTGAAGACCGTGGCTTCCATATTTCCTTTTGAAGCAGAGGCTTATAAAAAAGCAGGGGCCCATGTGTCTTTTGTGGGGCATCCACTGGCAGACACGGTGAAGCCATCCATGTCTTTTGAGGAGGCCATGGGCTATTTCCATGGAAATATGGATAAAAAGCGGATTCTTCTCATGCCAGGCAGCCGCAAAAATGAAGTGCAAGGATTGCTTCCGGTGATGCTGGCGGCAGCAGAAAAATTGCAACAGAAAACAGAGTGCCAATTTTTCATTCCGAGAGCGTCCACGATTCCTATGGAGTTTCTGTCTTCTATCATTGGAGCGTCGAAGCTTTCCATCGAAATCACCGAAGGCAAGCAATATGATTTGATGCAAATCTGTGACGCTTGCATCGCGTCCTCCGGGACGGCTACCCTAGAAACAGCCCTGATGGAATTGCCAACAGTTTTGGTGTACCGCTTAGCACCGATTACCTGGATGCTAGCGAAGCTCTTGGTGCATGTGAAATATGCGGGCCTGCCCAATTTGCTTCTGAACCGAGAAGTGACCCCCGAATTGCTACAGGATGCGGTGACAGCAGACAATATCGCTGGTATCGTGACCCCTTGGATTACCAATCCACAAAGGCGAGAAGAAAATGTAAAAGAAATCCAGGCCGTTCGGAAAGCCCTAGGAGGCGGCGGTGCAGTAAAGCGGGTCGCGGAATTGATTATGAAAACAGCGGGGAAATAGGGATTAGTAGCTAGGGATTAGGGATTAGGATTTTCGTGCTAATCTCAGCACTTGATTTTCTAATCCCTAATCCCTAATCCCCAATCCCTAGCCACTCGTTTGTTACCGCATTTTCTCTTTTGAAAATGAACCGTCTAACATTTACATATGGAGATACTATATTGAATAAGAAAAAGAGTAAATTAAACAGCTACATACGGCTTTTGTCCTATCTAAAACCCTACAAGATGCTCCTGGCGATTTCTGTCGTCTTTATGGTATTTGTATCGGTATCGAATTTGGTGGTGCCTTGGATTATCAAAGACGTGATCGATAAAGTATTGGACAATAAAGATTTGACCATGCTTTACTTGATTATCGTAGCCATTATGGTGACCTTCTTTATTCGTGCCATTACTACCTTTGGGCATCGGTACTTGATGGGATATATCGGGCAAGCGGTCATTATGGACTTGCGCAATGTGCTGTACCATCATTTGCAGAAACTCTCTATTTCCTACTACGACCGTCGTCGTACTGGGGAAATCATGAGTAACCTCACCAATGATATTTCCGCCTTGCAAGTAGCGATTGTGGATAATTTCATCCAGATGGTGCAGGAAGGGGCCATTTTTATTGGTTCCTTTGCGTCTATGATTTATTTGCAATGGAAATTGACCGTTTTGTGCTTGGTGATTGTGCCCTTGGTTTCCTACACCATTAAATTTTTTGGACGGAAACTCCATTCTAGCGGTCGAGATGTACAGGAACGATTGGCCGATGTGACCTCTATGCTGCAGGAAACCATTCAGGGGGTCCGCATCGTCAGAAGTTTCAATCGGGGTGATTTTGAAGAAAAACGATTCAATGCCATCAACAAATCCAGTTTCAGTGCTACAGTTCGTGCCATTCGCCAGCAAAGCCAGATGACCCCGTTGGTGGAATTTCTCTCTGCTATCGCAGTGTGCGCCATTATTTGGTACGGCGGCGTGTCCGTTATTGATGGACTCATGACCACGGGCGAATTGATTGCCTTCTTGATTTATGCCATCAATCTGGCCAATCCGACCCGTAGATTGGCAGAAAGCTTCGGCAGCATACAGAAATCCTTAGCTGCAGCGGATCGGGTGTTTGGCATTTTGGATGAAGAACCAGAAGTACAGGATAAACCGGGCGCAAAACCACTGGTGGTAACCAATGGGAAAGTGGAAGCCCGTCATGTGGCGTTCTATTATGAAAAAGAAAATCCAGTTCTTACAGATTTGAATTTTATAGCGCAACCGGGACAGACCATTGCTGTCGTTGGCCCTTCGGGGGCCGGGAAAACCACCATTGCGAACTTGCTCCCGCGTTTCTATGACGTGACAGGTGGCGCCATTTATATCGATGGCGTAGATATTCGAGATGTGACGGTGGGTTCTCTTCGAGATAATATTGGCTTGGTACCGCAAGATACCTTATTGTTCAATACCACCATCAAAGACAATGTCCTCTATGGACGGCTCGATGCCACCGATGAAGAAGTATGGGCTGCCGTTCGAGCTGCCAATGCAGAAAAATTTATCAAAGACCTTCCTCATGGCATCGATACCAAAGTGGGCGATCGCGGCCTAGTTCTATCTGGCGGGCAGCGGCAGCGTATTGCTATCGCTCGTGCCATTTTGAAAGACCCGAAGATTTTGATTCTGGATGAAGCCACTTCGGCTCTCGATACAGAAAGCGAAAAAATCGTACAGGATGCACTGGATAAACTCATGGTGGGTCGTACCTCTTTCGTCATTGCCCATCGTTTGTCCACCATCAAAAATGCAGACCAGATTCTGGTACTCAATCACGGCGTCATCGCCGAACGGGGCACCCACGACGAATTGATGGCAAAAGGCGGATTGTATTACGATTTGTATACATTATCCCAGAAGAATGCACAGGGAAAGCAGTGAGAAGTTAGAAGTGAGAAGTTAGAAATGGTGGTAGCAGCGCATCAAATGATATAGCGCTGCAAGGTATAATCTTTTGGTGACTGGTGACTGGTGACTGGTAGCTAGTCACTAGTCACTAGTCTACTAGTCACTGAAATTAAGGAAAAGGAGAAAGATTTTGTATTGGTTTTACAACATATGCCTGGTGGCGTATTGGATACTGCAGATTCCGATTTTGATTTATCGGCTTGTATTTGAAGAAGGCTTTTATGACCGCTTGAAACAAAGTGCGGGCATCATGCCGACGCCGACGCTGCAGCAGATTGCTTACCATAATGCCATTTGGGTACATGCGGCTTCTGTGGGAGAAGTGGTGGCGGCCAGTCCTATCGTGCGGGAACTAAAGAAAAAATACCCCCAGGAAATGGTGGTGGTGTCTGTGGTCACCGCTACCGGTCATCGCATGGCGCAGCGCATCATCCCGGAAGCAGATGGACACATCTTTTTTCCTTTTGACTTGCCTGTCATTACAGAGCGCATTGTGGATATTGTCAATCCGAAAGCCATTATTCTCATCGAAACCGAATTGTGGCCCAATTTCCTTCGTCTCGCATGGAAAAAGAAAATTCCCGTCATGATGATGAATGGCCGCATCAGCAGCCGTTCCATGAGACGCTATTCTTTGATTAAGCGTTTCACCACGCGCATGCTGTGTCAAATCCGTAAATTCTGCATGCAATCCAAAGTGGATAAGGAACGCATCATCGGCATGGGGGCCGACCCAGTGCGGGTGACTATTACAGGAAATACCAAGTACGACCAAACTTATGCGGAAGTATCGGAAGAAGAACGGCAAGTGCTTCGCAAAGAATTCCGTTTCGACGGGAAGGGCCCCATCATCGTGGCTGGCTCGACCCATAGCGGCGAAGAAGAAATGGTGGTCAAGACCTTTGGCAAAGTATTGAAGAAATATCCCAATGCTCGCCTTCTTTTGGCAGTTCGCGAAATTACCAGAGCCCAGTCGGTAAAATTCATGATCAAACACCAGGGCTATAGCGTGCTTCGTCGTTCCAAAATGGGAACCGAAGAAGACGATGGCAAGAGTCCGCAGATTGTGATTTTAGATACCATTGGTGAATTGGGGCGGCTCTATAGTTTGGCAGATATTGTATTCGTGGGTGGCAGCTTTGTGAAAGTAGGGGGTCACAACATTTTGGAACCCGCCGCTCATGGGAAACCAGTCCTCGTAGGGCCTTACATGTTCAATTTCCAGGAAATCTTTGAACTTCTGTCCAGTCGCGGTGTGTGCCGCATGACAAGCAATGAAGCGGAATTTGAAAAGACTGTGATGTATTTGTTAGACCATCCTGAAGAAATGAAGAAAATGGGCGAAGCTGCTTTGGAAGTGGTTCATGAAAATCAGGGAGCCACAGAAAGAAATATTTCTGCCTTTGAAACATTGATTGCGGAATACGGGGTACACCTAGGAGGCACCCATGAGTCTTGATTCCTATGTGACCGGCTTGATGAAGAAATCATCTCCCACCGGCATGGAGCGATTGGTTCTATATGGCCTGGAAAAGCTGGAAAACGTGTATCTGTCAGGTGTAGAGAAAAAGAAACAGGCCGCCTTGTCGAGACAAGTTTCTGTAGATGTGCCGGTGATTAGTGTAGGAAATATCACAGCCGGCGGCACAGGAAAAACGCCTTGCATTTTGCTCCTGGCAGAAGCTTTGCGAAAACAAGGGAAAAAGCCAGCTGTCATCAGTCGCGGGTATCGAAGCGGATTGGAAAAAGAAGGCGGCATCGTTTCGGAGGGGAAAGAAATTTTAGTTTCGCAAGCCATGGCAGGGGACGAACCCTACATGATGGCCCTGAAATTGCCGGGCGTCCCGATTTTGGTGGGGAAAGACCGCATCACTTCCGCCCAGAAAGCCATGGATTTAGGCGCCGATATATTGCTCATGGATGATGGCTTTCAATATTGGCAGCTAAAACGAGACATGGACATCCTTCTCATCGATTGCACCAATCCCTTCGGTTATGAACATGCCTTGCCAAGAGGTCTCTTGCGGGAACCACTGACGGCGCTGAAACGAGCCGGGCTTTTCATCTTAACCAAGAGTGATCAAGTGCATGCAGTAGATGTGATGGAAATCAAAGAAAAATTGCAACACTTGGCACCGGGGGTACCTATTTTAATCTCCTGCCACCAACCATCTAAGGTGGTTCGGTATGACAAGTGGAAACAATCCATCCATGAAGGTTCGCTGCAAGACGCAGCGATGAAGAAAGTGCTTCTGGTTTCCGGTATCGGAAACCCCGGCGCTTTTGCAGAAACCGCGAAAGAAGCAGGCCTTCGTACCGTAGGGCAAATGGCTTTTGATGACCATCACCATTACACAGAAGAAGATGTGAGAAACGCCATTTCCGAAGCGAAAGCCAAAGGGGCCGAATGGATTGTGATGACAGAAAAAGATGCGGTCAAAATGATGAATCTGTCTAGTTTAGAAAAGACGGACATTCCCTTTGCGGTGCTGGAAATTGAGATGACAATACATGGTGGCGAAGAAAAATTGTTTCGACTTATTAAGAAGAAAATAGGGATTAGGGATTAGTAGCTAGGGATTAGGAAATGTTATTCTAATCCCTAATCCCTAATCCCTAGCTACTAAAGATGCTAATCTTTGAATTGAGATGGTAATCTTTATGTTATTGTGCTTTGTTTGGAGGTCAACTATGAAAGTTGCTTGTATTATTCCATCCCGCTATGCTTCGACCCGGTTGCCGGGGAAGCCGCTTCGGATGATTGCAGGAAAGACATTGGTACAGCGAGTTTACGAAAGAGCTGTTTTGGCGAAAGTGCCAGATACGGTCATTGTAGCGACGGACCATGACGATATTGAAGCTGAAGTAAAACGGTTCGGAGGTCGTGTGGTGATGACTTCCGTTGACCATCCGACAGGAACGGACCGTCTGGCAGAAGTGGCAGCTCACTTTCCGGAATATGACATCATTGTCAATGTACAGGGCGATGAACCTTTGATTGATCCCGATGTGATTGATGGATTGGCTCAGGTATTGCTTGACCACGAAGAGCTGGATATGGCAACCGTAGCGACGCCGCTCAAAAAAGAAGATTATGACGATCCCTCTTCTGTGAAAGTGGTGGTGAATTGTAAGGGGGAAGCTCTCTATTTTTCCCGCTCTTTGATTCCTTATCCTCGTCATGACTTTGCGAAGCCACCGTTGAAACACGTGGGCATCTATGCTTATCGTCGAGATTTCCTCTTGGCCTATGCGAAGATGGAACAAACCCCACTGGAAAAAACAGAATCCCTAGAACAACTCCGCGCCTTGGAAATGGGCTATAAAATTGGTGTGATTCAGGTAGAAACAGAAGATATTGGGATTGATACGGAAGAAGATTTGAAACGGGCAAATGAATATTTTGCACGATCTGGCGATTAGTGACTAGTGACTGGTGACTAGGGAAACGCTGATTTAAGCCCAGTCACAAGTCACTAGTCTACCAGTCACCATTGTATCGCTATGACTCTATTTCATAAATGAAAGGATAAAACTATGAAAACCATACACGTTGGAAATTTGGCCATCGATGGCAGCAAGTTGTTTTTGATTGCTGGCCCATGCGTCATTGAAGGCTATGATCGTACCTTGATGATTGGTCGTGAAATCAAGAAGATTTGTGAAAAACTGGGGGTCCAGTATATTTTCAAAGCTTCCTATGACAAAGCCAATCGTTCTTCCTATAACTCTTTCCGTGGGCCCGGTTTGGAAAAAGGACTGGAAATTTTGGCAGACATCAAAAAGGAATTGCAGGTCCCGGTACTCTCTGATGTGCATGATGTGACCCAGCTGCCAGCGGCTTCCAAAGTATTGGATATGCTGCAGATCCCGGCTTTCCTTTGTCGGCAGACTGATTTGGTTTATGGTGCGGCGAAAACAGGCAAACCGGTCAATGTAAAAAAAGGCCAGTTCATGGCACCAGAAGATATGAAAAATGTCATCGAAAAAATGGAAGAGGCCAATAATCCGAACTTGGCAGTCACCGAACGAGGTGCATCTTTCGGCTATCACAACTTGGTGGTGGATATGCGTTCTTTCCCCATTATGCGTCAATTTGGTTATCCCGTCATTTTCGATGCGACCCATAGCGTACAACTTCCTGGAGGCATGGGCAGCAGCACCGGCGGACAGAGAGAATTTATTCCCTACCTGGCAAGAGCCGCTGCGGCATCCGGTGTCGATGGTTTCTTCATGGAAGTTCACGATAACCCACCGGAAGGCCTGTCCGATTCTACCAATATGCTCTATCTTTCCTCTTTGGAAGATCTCCTAAAAGATCTGATTGCCATCAATGACATTGTGAGAAAAGATAAAGAAGCGGGACTTAAAAAGCAGTGAGAAGGTAGAAGGGATTAGGGATTAGTAGCTAGGGATTAGGATATGTACGTTCAAATCCCTAATCCCTAGCTACTAGTTACAGAGTATTGTATAATAAAGTGTAATCTTTAATTCTTGTATACGTTATGTGTAGGAGGCCTCATGTCCGTTATTGATATAGCTTCTCGGGTGCTTCGGGATGAAGCAGCAGCGGTACTTTCTCTGGTAGATAAATTGGATGGCGAATTTGAAAAAGCAGTGTGTCTCATTGAACATGCGCCGGGCCGTGTGGTTTTGACGGGCATGGGGAAATCGGGACATATTGCGCGCAAAGTGGCAGCCACCATGGCGAGCACCGGGACGCCGGCGTTTTTCTTGCATCCCGCCGAAGGCATCCATGGCGATTTGGGCATGGTTACTGCTGATGATGTGGTGATCGCCTATTCCAATAGCGGAGAAACGGGAGAGGTTTTAAATATTCTTCCTTCTTTGAAACGAATCGGCGCAAAACTGATTGCGGTGGTAGGAAAGACCAATTCTACCTTAGCAAAGAATGCGGATGCAGTCCTCGATGCAGGGGTAGCGAAAGAAGCGGACAGTTTGGGATTGGCACCGACTAGCTCGACTACGGCGGCATTGGCTTTGGGAGATGCTTTGGCTATTTCCTTGATGGAACGGCACCATTTCACTGCCGATAATTTTGCGGTCTTCCATCCAGGTGGCTCTTTAGGAAAACGACTTCTCTTGACAGTGGAACAAGTGATGCACAAAGGGGAAGACAATCCTTTGATTTCTGAAACAGCCACGGTCAAAGATGCACTTTTTGTGATGACTGATAAAGGACTTGGTGCCGTATCGGTGGTAGATAATAAAGGGCAGTTGAAGGGCCTCATGACCGATGGGGATGTACGCCGCGGATTGGAAAAGGGCATGGATTTCTTGACTCTTCCCGTGGCTGATGTGATGACGCCTCATCCTATGGTGATTGCTACAAACCAGTTGGCTGCTTCTGCTCTTCATGTGATGGAACAGCACAAACCCCATCCTATTACGGTTCTTCCTGTGACGGATCAAAAAGGAAACGCGATCGGTATGGTTCATATTACAGATTTGCTTCGTCAGGGGGTGGTGTGATGCGTGGGGCAGAAAAAGTAAAACTCCTTGCCTTTGACGTGGACGGCACACTGACCAATGGACAGTTGGTGCTAGGGCCCGATGGAGAGGCGTATAAATTTTTCAACGTCCATGATGGATTGGCTTTAAGCTTGGCCCATCGTATGGGATATAAAGTGGGATTTATCACGGGCCGGACTTCTAAAATCGTAGAAGCCAGAGCCAAGGAACTTCAGTGTGATTTTGTTCTCATGGGAATCACCAATAAAACAGAAGCCATGCATGAACTTTTGAAGAAATTCCAGTTGGAATGGGATGCTTCTGCCTATATGGGGGACGACCTGAATGATTTGCCCCTTTTCAGCAAAGTAGGCGTTTCTGGTTGCCCAGCCAATGCGTGCGTAGAAAATAGAGCCATGGCAGACTTTATTTCTCGTTTCAAAGGCGGCGAAGGGGCGGCCAGAGAGTTCATAGAAGAAATATTGAAATCCCAGGACCGTTGGGATGAAGCGGTGTATTCCTTTAGGGAAATAGACCAGCTTGATTTGATACAATAATGAGATAGGTGACTGGTGGACTGGTGACTCGTGACTGGGAAGTATATTTGTATTTTCCTAGTCACCAGTCCCTAGTCACTAGTCACGACTATTTTCCTGATGAAAGAAGAATTAGCCATGTTATTCAATGTAAGATATGGGATACTGAAAGGCATTAGCAACTTGCTTTGCGCTATGTCTTATGACCGTATCCTGTCTATCGGCCGCTTTTTGGGGCCTTGCATACTGAACCGCATAGCCAAGCAAAGAAACCGTGGTATGGATCAAATCATGACCGGTATGGGCGTGTCCCAGAAGGAAGCGGAAAAAATTCTGCAACAAGTCTATGAACATATTGGCATGTCTGCGATGGAAATGATGTACATGCCCCGGCTTTGCAAAGAAAAAGACCACATCGATGATTACGTTACCATCGACCATCCAGAATACCTGGAAGCGGCGTATGCGGAAGGAAAGGGAATTGTCGGTCTGACGGCCCATATGGGAAACTGGGAATGGCTAGGTGCTGGTCTTGCGTTGCATGGTTATGATACGTCGGCTATCGGAAAGAAACAGGCTGACGATGCGCTCATGCGTATTATCAATGATTATCGTGCCATGGCAGGGCAGCATATTTATCTCACTGGAACCGGCGGATATGAAATGATTGCGGCCGCTCGTTCCATGAAGAAAAACCACATTTTGGGATTTCTTTCCGATAAAGATGGAGATACCACAGGCATTCCGGTGTTATTTATGAATCGCATTTTTTCTTTCCCTCAAGGGCCGGCAGTATTTGCTAAAAAATTTAAAGCACCGATTTTGCCATTATTTATCATCCGAAATCAAACGGGGAAGGGCCATACCATTTGTATAGGGAAACCATTTTATTATGAAAATACGGGAGATGCGAAAAAGGATCTCTTGACCAATGCACAAAAAATGGCAACCGCCATGGAAGATTTCATCAAAGAACATCCGGCAGACTGGCTTTGGTTCCAGCATTTATTCTGGACACGGCCGGGACGAATTAAGATGTACATGGAACTCAGTGAATCGGAGAAAAAAGTCTTTGCTTCTGGAATCCGTGAAAATTGGAATGAAACCAAGGGAGGAAAAGAATGAGTCAGAGAGCGAAACAAGGTCTCATCATTGCTGTGATTCTCCTTTTGGCGATTGGCATATATTTCCTTTTCAAAGATGACCATGCGGGAGAAACCAGTGGCGGCAATAGTGTGACCACCATGGAATTTTCCAACATCGAGCTGAAGGAAGACCAGGAAGGGAAACCAGTCTGGCGACTGAAAGCCAAGCATGTCATCATGAGTAAAGATAAAAACTCGGCAGAAATGGAAGGACTAGACGGCTATTTCATACAAGATGGAAATAAGCTGGCCATTACAGCAGATAAGGGAACCTATTCACGTAAAGACCAGAAAGTGTATATCGAAGGACATGTAGAAGGCCAGTCCAGTGATGGGCTCATTCTTCATGCAAAAAATTTGAGTTATGATGGAAAGACACAGATTCTTTCTACTGATACATCTTTTATCGCTGAACAGGACGGTCGGGTGCTGACAGCAGATAGTTTCACCGCCGATCGTGTGTTGCAGCAAATTGCCGCTAAGGGTCATGCGAAGCTGGCAGATAAGGAGGATAAACAGTGAAAAAGTTCTATAAAATCATAGCGATGGCGGCTTTGGCATGCACCATGGCAGGAACGGCACTGGCTGATGATATAAGTGCAGATGTGCTGACCTATGATGGCAAGACCAAAGTGGTGACTGCCAAAGGCAATGTAGTGATTCATGCCAATCAAGGAGCCACGATTACGGGCGCCAATGGAGAATATCACTTTGAAGACAGAAGCGCATACCTAGAAGGCGGCGTGAAATATGAGAAGGAAGCCACGTCGTTGGTGGCCGATAAGATGTATCTGTACAAAGATAAGACCGCTCGTGGCGTGGGAAGCGTATATTTCCATGATGGCGCCGAAAATCGCATTCTCCGCGGCGATGATGTAATGTATAATAGCGATACGGGCTTCGGGAAAATCGAAGGCAATGGCTATCTGGAAACTCCAGATGGCAGTTTGGCAGCCCCCCATATCGAAGGAAATTTGAAACAAATCAAAATCGTAGCCACCGGCGGTGTGAATCTGAATAGTACAGCCAACAATGCTACCGGCTATGGTGACCAGGCGGTATATACCCGAAGCGGGCAAAATGGGACCGATGGGAAATTGATTTTATCTGGCAATGCTTGGGTGAACCAGAATGGTAACTCTTTCAATGGGCCTGAACTGGTTCTTCGTGATGCAGACCAGGTGGTAGAAACCACAGGACGAAGCACCATTGTGATTACCAATACAGGAAATGAAACCAGCAGCAATGATAGCGGGTCCGATGCAGGTAGCAGCACGCCCCAAGGCCCTGTGACACAAGCAACACCCATTGCAGGACGCCCGGAATATGCAGGTGCTCCGTTAGAAACTAAGGAAAGCAAATGAAGATAGAAACACATGATTTAATTAAACGATATGGAAATCGTACCGTGGTGGACCATGTCAATGTAGAAGTGGAACAAGGCTCCATTGTAGGTCTTTTGGGACCGAACGGCGCAGGAAAGACTACCACCTTCTACATGATTGTGGGCATCATTCAACCTGATGAAGGCAGCGTCACGGTGGATGGCAAACCGCTAGGCGGCATGCCCATTCATAAACGGCACCAATTCGGCATCGGCTATTTACCACAGGAAGCATCCATATTTCGTAAAATGACAGTATGGGAAAATTTGATGGCTATGCTGGAAACCAGAAATGATTTATCCTCGGCAGCCAAGAAGGAAAAAGCAGAAAATCTTTTGGAAGAATTTCATATCACTCATGTGAAAGATACCAGAGGAGATGCACTGTCCGGCGGGGAACGTCGCCGCGTGGAAATTGCTCGTTCTTTGACGCTGGATCCTTCTTTCATTTTGCTCGATGAACCTTTTGCGGGGGTTGACCCATTGGCAGTAGAAGATATTCAGAGTGTGGTGATGCACCTCAAGACGAGGGGCATTGGCATTTTGATTACAGACCACAATGTACGTGAAACCCTCCGTATCGTAGACAAAGCCTATATTTTGTCAGAAGGGAAAATTTTGCTTTCTGGCAAGGCCAATGACATTGCGGTGGACCCGGTGGCTAAGAAATTCTATCTGGGGGAAAATTTCAGCTTATGATGTATTTGACATGGCAGGGAGGAAAATTCTGATGCGACTTCTCGACAAATATGTATTAAAAGAATTTTTAGCTCCCTTTCTCTTTGGGGTAGCGGCGTTTACAGCCATCTTTTTGGGGGCCGATACCCTTTTAAAAATTGCGGGCTACGTGACCACCTATGGTGCTTCTGCTATATCGGCGGTGAAAATTTTCATCCTAGCACTGCCTCGTATCGTGGTATACACCTTTCCTATGGCCGTTCTCCTAGGTGCCCTGATGTGCTTTGCCCGGCTATCTGGTTCGAGTGAACTCATTGTCATGCGGACTTCGGGACAAAGTTTCCTTCGCCTGGCAACTCCTGTATTTCTCCTATCCCTTCTGATTAGCTTGTGCGCTGTCGCATTCAATGAATATGTGGTGCCCTGGACCAACCGGGAATATGATTATGTGCTCAATACAGAAATCAGGAAAAATTTGAATCCTGGCATGACGGACCATGTGGTCATCCGAGATGTACAAAATGGAAAAATCAATCATCTCCTCTATGCGCGTCGCTACAATCCGGAAACCAAAGAATTGGAAAATATCACGGTTCAGGAATTTGAAAATGAAGAAGTCATTCGAGTGGAAAATGCGCCGAAAGCGGTTTGGTCAGATGGAGTATGGCACATGACCAATGGGGTCATTTATGATCTCACTGGAGATGGCGTCGATCGGATGCTCCACTTTGAAAGCCAGGAAATTCCTTATGCTATGGCACCGGAAAATATTCCGAAGGAAAAGAAAAAGCTAGATGAAATGACTATTCGGGAATTGCTAGTCGCACAGAAAGCCTATGAAGCAGCCCATGCCGATGTGACAGGCATTCAAATGGAAGTGTATCGCCGCTTCTCTCTTCCTATGGCAAGCTTCGTCTTTGCTATCGTAGGGGCACCGCTGGGCGTGCAGAAACAGCGTTCTTCTTCCTCCGTGGGATTTGGCTTGTCGGTTGTCATCATTTTCGTTTACTATGCCATCATGACTTTCCTCGAAGCACTGGGGAAAGGACACGCACTGCCTCCGTTCTTGGCGGTGTGGCTCCCGAATTTCATTGCTCTCGCCATGGGAGGACTGTTGATTCGGAAAGCGAATAAATAATAGTGCGTAATGCGAAGTGCGTAGTGCGTAATGGTGGTGCGGTGCATCACATCATATGGCGCCGCGAATTATCATTTTTAGGGATTAGGGATTAGGGATTAGGGATTAGGGATTAGGTTATTCATTCACTTTTCACCGGTAAGAAACCGGATTAGCGATTGTTGCTGGTTGTTAGTTGTTGGTTGTCTGGATTCAAACAACTAACAACCAACAACTAACAACAGTGGGGGCATAGGTATTTGCAGGATAGCTCGTGTTTCTATGCACCTGAATGCCAAAATTTCACTATATTTATTCAGCAAATCTCGAGCGTATGAATTATTAACCACCCACTAGCTACTTGTTTCTACTGGAATGATGCTCTATCCGTATGTGATGCATTGTTAGAAAACTTTTATAAGGAAAATAAAAACGTCTCAGTCAACTGAGGCGTTTTTTAGTGTATAATAAGAGTTGATGTAATTCGTGTAGCTAATAAGTGACTGGTGACTAGTGACTGGGAGACTAGTGTATTGCATTAATGATATTTAGGTATTCGTTATTTATCACGTATTGGTTTAAGGTTTATATACCGAGCTCGTATGTGACATTTCGCCACGAAGAAAGTGTCATTGGGTTAAGGTTTAATGGCAAATATATAACCCATAAACCATAAATCATATCTCAATTATTAACAATTTGGCTAAATATCAACGATACGGTATACGAGTCACCAGTCACCAGTCACTAGTCTACCAGTTTGGATAAATAAAAGGGTGAGAAATATGTTCATCGGCATAGCCATGTTTTTGATACTGATCATTATGGGCGGGCTCATTGCCTTCTTGGGAGACCGGATTGGTTCCAAAGTGGGCAAGAAGAGGATGACCCTTTTCGGCTTGCGACCAAAGTATACCTCGATTATCGTGACCATTATTTCTGGTGTCCTCATTTCCTTTGTGACCATTGCGGCTCTAGCCATTGTGAATGAAAATGTGCGGGTGGCTCTGTTTGGCCTGTCGAAGCTCCAAAATGAAATGAGTGACCTCAACCAGGAAATTAAAGTGAAGAATAAGGAACTGGAAAAGGGGAAGCTGCAACTGGAAGCACGAAATAAGGAATATGAAAATGTGACCCAGAAAGCGGAAGACACCTCTCGCCAGCTGGAAGCGGTAGAAAGCCAGCGGATGTACATGGAAAGTGAACTGGCCTCTGCCCAGGAAGCTTACCAAGAAGCCCAGGCTGGGGTAGAACAGTCGGCAGAAGAAATTCAAAAACTGGAAGCTACCAAGAATGAACTGACTGGCAACATTCAGACTTTGAATGATGAAAAACAGCAACTCATCAAAAACATCTATGCCCTTCGAGAAGGACAGGTGGTCATGCAGGCCGGACAAGTACTCACCAGCGTGACGGTGGATGAAAATATGACCCATGACCAGTCCGTACAAGTGCTGAAGAGTGTTTTGAATGACATCAATAACACCCTGAAAGCCCAGCTCAATATCACAGACCCATCGGCCTACCTGGTTCGCATGAGCCAAACCGATTTCGACGAGGCAGTGGCGCAAGTCACGGGAGCCAAGAACAAAAAACTGGTTCGTATCGTGGCCGCACAAAATCTAATCCTCGGGGAACGACTGGTAGTGGATTTTGACATCCATGATAATCTTCTGATTTTCAAAAAAGGCCAGACCTTGTACCATGGCAATTTGGACAAGTATAAAGAAATCAAAAATTACGAACTTCAAGTCCTCCGTTTCCTGAATGATTTGAATCACTATGCCCAGGCCCTAGGCGTCCTTCCCGATCCGATTTCTGGTAAAGTCGGGGCCTTGGATGGTCAGGAATTGGTGGAAGTCATCCAGAAAGTGAAAGAATACAACGGCCAGTGCGATCTGGTGGTCACGGCAGCAAGAGATATTTATACCAGAGGACCGCTCTTGATTGATGTGAAAGTGGTTGAACGGAAGTGATAGAAATAGGTGACTGGTGACTAGTGACTCGTGACTGGGGATTAGATGATGCTAGCCCTAGTCTGTCATGGGGCCGACGGGATTTGTGCGAAAAGACTCAGCAGAACTAAGTGACTATGTTAGATAAAAGTGGAGAAATCTTGTGAGCATAGCGATATTTTCGTTAGTGTCACAAGATTTCTCCACTTCTGTCTAACATAGTCGCAGAAAAGCGATAGAAGCATCAAGCACAAATCCCATCGGTCGAAATGACGGGATTTGTTAGAATCATACACTCCTAATCTCCAAGCCCCTAGTCACCAGTCACTAGTCACTAGTCACTAGTCACTTTTTTACGTAAGGAGGCAGTAGAATGCTATTTGCAATCGACCCGGGAAAAGATAAAACCGGCGTGGCTTTGGTGGCGGAAGATGGGACACTCATCGAGAAAAAAGTCGTACCGACGGTCCATTTTGAAGAAGAAATCACCCCACTTTTACAAAATAAAACACTTTCGGCTTGCGTTATGGGCAATGGGACCCGTCACCAGGTCATGCAGAAGCGGATGGAAACCTATTTACAAGAGCATGGAATTTCTTTACCCGTCACCTTAGTGGATGAGAAATACACCACCGAAATGGGAGAACAGTGGTATTGGAAAGACCACCCGTCAAAAGGCTGGGCAAAACTCATTCCCCAAGGCATGCGCACCGTCCCCGTGCCCATTGATGACTATGTGGCTTGGATCATCGGATGCATTTACCTAGGCATCGTGAAAGCGGAAGATGTGGGGCATAGGAAAATTAGGAATTAGGAATGAGGAATTAGGAATGAAGGTGGCGGCGCATAAAATTTGGAAGCGCCGCTTTTTGAATATAATGATTTAGGAATTAGAAAATAAAGGGTTATTGTTGTGCCTTGTTCATTTTCTAACATACAATCTTTTCGTCAGGTGCAAGGTTATAAAGGGTTATATAGGGTTATGGATTTCACGATAAACGCATAACCTTATATAACCTTTTTTAACCTCGTGACGAGCGGAAAATGAGAACTGTTAGCTCATGAACAAGGCACAATAATAATCTTTATTTTCTAATCCCTAGTTAGTGGGTGCTCGATAATTCATACGCCCGATGTTTACTAAATATATATAGTAAAATTTTGACATCTAAGTGCATAGAAATGCGGGCTATTGTGCAGATTCCTGTGCACTCACTGTTGTTAGTTGTTTGTTGTCGG
>CAVBRV010000029.1:0-19579 GCA_963597965.1 Paludibacteraceae bacterium
TACTTGGCTGGAAGCGGCCCGGGAGGATAGGAAGCTGCTGATTAATTAGACTCAATCGTTTTTGACGGTTGAGTCTTTTTTCTATGCTTAGGATAGCGAGAAAGGTTTATTATTGTACGGACTTCATTCTAACAAAGAAAGTACACCGCTTGTCACAGGGTTAAAAAGGTTATACAAGGTTATGAGATTTTCGCTAGATTCATAACCCTTTATAACCTTTTGACTGGCGGTGTACTTTCTTTGTTAGATAGGAGGATGCAGTAGAATAATAACCTTTACAAATTTGCGGCGCTTCTAAATCATGATGCGCCGCTACCACCATTCCTAATTCCTCATTGCCTTTATTGTATTTTTATTCTTTTTGCTTTATAATAATGACAGTCAGTTACATAGCCTTACTAGGACGACGGAGTCTACAACAACGTAGTTTTGTTGTGGGCTTTTTATTTTGGGACAGGCTTCTGAGGTCAATCAGTTTTTTGAATGTGTCGTTTGAAGTACTAGCGTCTCATCTCCCCTTTTGGGGCAATGTCATTAAGTGAAGAGAATGGTATAAAAACTATCGTCATTTCGACCGATCCTACTTGTGCTTGGCGGTGCAAAAGTATTGAAATGATTTGTGTCCCTGAGTGGAGAAATCTCATCAGCAGTAGCGATAAGGGCTTAATGATGAATTCGCTTCACGTTAATTACTTTCTGTTTCATGGCGGTCAATCTCTAATCCCTTTTCTGCCTCTAAGCCCTTACCGCTAGTGCTGATGAGTCCTTCGACTACGCTCAGGATGACGAAATCTCAGGGACACAAATCATTTCAATACTATTACGCCATCAAGCACAAATAGGATCGGTCAAAATGAAGGATAGAGATGAAATCGCTTTCATAACGTAACTGCATTAACCCATCGGGGGAGCCAAGGCGCTGGTGATTCTAACGGCACATTCGAGCAACCTGAGAACCTTGAGAACCCTTAGCAACCTGAGAACCCTGTATTTCAAAGGAGGAACATCAATATGTATAGTGTAGCAGCACCCCATGCGAAGGGAAAATGTGCGGAAGATAATATTTTTGCAGCCAACAATCGGGCCATTGCGTTGGCGGAGAAGATTGGTGTGGAAAATGTGGTGAATGCCACGGTGGGGTCTATCCTGGATGAAGATGGCAGCCTGGTGGTACTGGATGTGGTGAAGGATGCGTTGAATCATTTGTCGCCGAAAGAATTTTGCGCTTATGCACCGATTCAGGGGTATCGGGCGTTCTTGGATGATTGCATCGATCAGTGCTTCGGAGAATCTCGTCCGGAAGGATATATTGATGCGTGCTCTACTCCTGGCGGTACTGGTGTGCTCCATCATGTGGTGCATAACTATTCCGAAGTGGGGGATGAAGTGCTGATTACCGACTGGCACTGGGGTGCTTATGACAGCCTCATTGATGATAACAATCGCAAAGTGCGGACTTTTTCTTTCTTGACGGAAGATGGTCATTTCAATAAGGCGGCTTTTGCGGAGGCTGTGAAGGATGTGCTCGCTAAGCAGGACCAGGTGGTGATCATCCTGAATGGTATCGCCAATAATCCAACGGGTTATTGCATGTCGGTGGCGGAATGGCAGTCCGCTGTAGATGTGCTGAAGGAGGCAGTGAAGGATAGCGATAAGAAAGCCATTCTGATTCCTGATGTGGCCTATTTGGATTATAGCGGGGAGAAACAGGAATGCCGCAAGTTCTTCAAGGTATTCGGTGGTCTTCCGAAAAATATTCTGGTCGTTTGCGCTTATACCTTGTCCAAGGGGTTCACCATGTATGGGCAGCGCATGGGGGCCATGATTGGTATTTCTTCGGATAAAGATGTGATCAAGGAATTTGTGGACATCAACCAGTACACCAGCCGTGCCACTTGGTCGAATTGCAACAGTGCGGCTCAGAACGCCATGATTCATATTTGCCAGGACCCGAAGAAAATCGAAGAACTGGATGCCGAACGGGCAAAATATTTCCAGCTCATCCAGGATCGGGCCGCTATTTTCATGAAGGAAGCGAAGGAAGAGGGCGTGAAGTTCGTGCCTTATATTTCTGGTTTCTTCATCACCATTCCAGTGACCCGCTCCCAGGAGGTGTGCGATTACTTGGAAAAGGAAAATGTATTCATGGTGCCCCTGAAGAAGGGCATTCGTCTCGCGGTGTGCTCGGTGTCGAAGAAGAAAATGGTGGGCTTGGCGCATAAGTTGGCTGTCGCTATCAAGGAAGCGGGAGCGGAGCAGTAGTTTTTTAGGGATTAGGGATTAGTAGCTAGGGATTAGGAAATAGTGATGTCTAGCAGTTATCATCATTTCGACCGATGGGATTCGTGCGAAATGGAACAGAAGTGTTTTTTTACACTTTGTTAGACAAAAGTGGGGAAATCTCGTAGTAATAACGGTATGCATCGCTATATGTATGGTAAGCAGATGCAGATATGGTGGTGCTTACGGATAGGAGCGGGCGGTACCGTGTTGGATTGTCGTACATTTGGTATTTCATACCGCTAGAGCAGCCCCCTCTTTTATTCTCCCCCGGCGGGGGAGAGGCCACTGCAAAACCCCATTTTCAATGTATAGAGCTTATTTTTATTCATAAAATCATGCTTTAACATGCTACGAAGCCCGATTCTTAGCTTAATTCTTTGCATAAAAATAACCTCTATGCACGGGAAAGGGACTTTTTCAGCGGCCTCGGCGGGGGAGACGAGGCGCTAGTGATGATTCCGATCATTTCCCCAATCCCTAATCCCTAATCCCTAGCTCCTTATCACTATTATTAAAAATGAGGAAAAGTACATGGAAAATTTATTTGCCGCACTGAATGCAGTGCTGAGCTTTGTCACGCCGGTGTCCGATTTCTTTTGGGATTTCCCGAAGATGTTTGACTTCTGGAAGGCCATTCCGATTCTGGGGTCTTTCTCGCTGGCGATTATCGTCCTGGTGGGGTCCGGGATTTATTTCACCTTCCGGTTGAGTTTCATCCAGGTGCGGAAGTTTAAAGCGGGACTGAGAACGCTGATGGAACATCGTGAAATTTCCACCGGCGTGTCCCCTTTGACTGCTTTCTTGCTGTCCACTGCCATGCGTGTCGGGCCAGGAAATATTATTGGTGTCACTGGTGCGATTGCGGCCGGTGGGCCAGGGGCGCTTTTCTGGATGTGGATTTCTGCGTTCTTCGGCATGGCGACGGCCTACACCGAAGCCACGTTGGCGCAGATTTTTAAAGAAAAACGAGGCGACACTTTCGTTGGTGGTCTTCCGTTCTATGCGCGTCGGCTGTGTGGCAATAAGGCTTGGGTGGGCGTATTGCTGTCTGGCATGTATATTTTCTATGCCCTCATGTGTCTCCCGGCTCAGGGCTTGAACGTTATCACCTCCGCTGGTGCCATTGCGGAAATGGTGACGGGCGAACATTTTGAACTTCAGTCCACGTTCTACTATGTGGGGTCTGTCATTGTGTTGGCTTTGGTGACCTTCATGGCCTTCGGTGGCATCAAGCGTATCGGGAAATGGGCGGATCGCCTGGTGCCGGTGATGGCGGTCATTTATATTGTGACCGTGTTGCTTCTTATCGTGACAAACCTGAACAGTGTGCCTTATTTCTTCAAAGCCGTCTTTGAAGGGGCCTTCACGCCAGAAGCAGTCTTCGGTGGTTTCTTCGGCACCGCTCTTCTCCAGGGCGTAAAAAGAGGCCTCATGTCCAACGAAGCGGGCCAGGGAACCATTACCATGGCCGCTGCCGCCGCAGATGCGAAGCATCCTTGTGAACAGGGCATCATTTCGGCACTGGGGGTATTTCTTGATACCCACGTGATTTGTACCATGACAGGCTTCATTATCGTCATGGCTCATCAGTGGGGCGTGAATCCGGAAGCTTGGAAAGCAGCGAAGACCTACCCGAAATTCCTGCTTTCCATGAATGCCATGGCACCGGAAATATTGCAAAACTTGGTGCTCATCCTGGTTTCCATCTGCTTCTGCCTCTTCGCATACACTTGCGTCATCGGGTTCGTTTCTTTCTCCGAAATCTCGGCAAACCGTATTTCCAGTAATCAGGGCTTCATCGATTTCATCCGTGTCATTTGTATCTTCGTTTCTGCCTTCGGCATCACTTGCAATATCGCTGGCTACGACCTGTCGAATCTATGGGCTTTCTCCGATCTGGCCAATATCATCATGGTCTATGTCAACGTGCCCATGGTGTACTTGGGTTTCAAATATGTTCTCAGGGCGACGAAACATTACTGTCAGAAGGACAGTAGCGGATTTAATTCGGACGTGGTCGGGATTGAAGTGGAATATTGGGACAAGAAATGCAATTAGGAATTAGAAATGAGGAATTAGGAATGGTGGTGGCGGCGCATCAAATTTGTAGAGCGCCGCGAAGAGTTAATAAAGGTTATTAATTCTACTGATTTCGTGAGTGTTATTTGGCATGCAATCCGCTTGTCCAAAAGGTTATCATTCTACTGGCTTGGCTCATCTAACAAAAATAAAAATATCGCTAGCGTAAGGTTATAAAGGTTATATCCATGGAGAAAATAACCTTTTATACCCCGATGCTAGCGGTATTTTTTATTTTGTTGGATGAAAGGTGTCAGTAGAATAATAACCTTTTGCTATGCGGTTTCGATAAAAGTGATGCTGAACGTATGAATCTCAATAATACCCCCTTCATCGCTTTTGCCTCAAAACTTTTTCAAAATAATGTGCGACGACCGTATACATCCCAATGATCAGCAAATGTCCCAACACAAAGAGACCGAGGGTGACGGGCGGACGGCCGAGTTGGGAGAGGGGGATGCAGAGGAGGCGGCCACCGATGTGGTAGTAGGTGGAGAAATAAACGCCTCCGGCAGTGATGGCGAGGAGGATAAGATAGGTGAGCGGAGAGGGCAGGCGGATTTTCCGTTTCATTTGGGCCCAAATGCCTTGCCAGTGAAGGCCCAGGTGGAGGCCGATGAGGATCAGCATGGAGAATCCAGCGATGCGGTGGAGGCGATGAATCCACAAGGGGACGTGGAAACCCATGAAGTATAGGTGATGGGAAATCAGGACGCCGGTCACCATGACCAGGAAAAAGGCGAGAACGAGGAGCCCATTGATGAGTGTGAGCCGCTTGCGAATGCCATTCCAGCGACCGCGGGTGATGTTTTTATACCAGTTTTTGTTCCATTTGTAGTGGAAATAGAAAAGAATGGTGAAGAGCACCGCCAGGATTTCGTGGCCTTCGTTGTGGATGTAACGATAGTCTAGGAGGATGACAAAGATGAGTGTCATGGCGATGTCAAGTAGGATACGTTTTTTCATAGAGACTCCTTTGATGAATAGTTGTTTGTTGATGGTTGTTAGTTGTTGGGGTCCAAACAACCAACAACTAACAACCATCAACAATGAGTGCACAGGAATTTGCACAATACGCATATTTCTATGCAGTTGAATACCCAAATTTCACTGCATAGATTCAGTAAACATCGAGTATGAATTATTGAGTATCCACTAAATATCAGTGATATACTTTTTCATCGTGTAATCAATAATCGCTTCTTTTCGCCGTTTGAGCATGGTTTTGTAAAATTCTCTTCTGATGTTTGAAATATGGGGTGTTTGGTCGATGATTTCATACAAGGCAGGCAAATCGATTTTTGGGGCCATTCGCTGCAGTGCTTCGGTGCAATCTTTATTTTGCATAGAGGAAATGTAATCAAAATAATTGAGCTTATTTCTACCAATTTTGATTTCTGAAGTAGGAAAGACATAGATGCGATTGTTGATTTCCTGTTCAGAAGAAAGAATTTGTGCCATTTGTTCATCAGTGGGTTTTGGGTATAAGCAGGAGCCGCAATCGTAAACTGGGGCTAGGGTGGCTTCATTTTTTTGCGAATTGACTAAAAGGCCCCAATTTCCATTGTGCCGATCAAAATTTCCTAGCAATGCATCGATGATAAATACATCCCAAAAACGTTCTTTCAGTTGCTGCACGGGAATCAGTTCTTGCCCTTCTATGGCAGAGAGAATATCTGATAATTCTGTGCCATACCCATTTTGTGAGCTGTTAATCAAACTGTTTTTGAGCATAGCAAATTCCATGAGCTGATTGCCTTCGGTTTCAAAATCTTTGCAAGCAACCACCGGCGTTCCTTCATAGCTTCCCAGCAGTGTTTCTTGGGCTGGGATGCCAATGGCTTGAAAGATATGGCAGCCCAGGTATTCGGAAATGCAACTATTGGATTTTATACCATTTTTTACAGGCTGAAATTTGAGCATATAGCGATCGCCATGGAAGAAAATAGATTTCTTTTGCCCATTGGCTCCGCGATAGCCTTTGTATAAGTCTACTTTGGCTGTGGTGAAATCATAATAGGTATCCATGGTTACACTCTTTCCATGCCTAAGTATTTCTCTCGCAAATACCAAGCTTGTTCTTCAGAAATTTCGCCGTCTACATAGCAGGCGTTGATGTCGCCGTACACTTCATCTTCCAGGCAGTCGATATGTAAACAGGTTTTGTCTTTCCGTCCTTCGATGAGGGCGTCAATGTCTTTTTGTAAATAGGAGGGGAGGTTGCATTCTAAATAGGATTTATCTAGAGGCTTTCCGTTTTCGTCGAGTTTGGGCATTTTGTTTCTCCTTTTTTATGGCTTGTGTTAGTAGGAATGATTCAGATAGAGGTTATAGGTTGCTCAAGGTTCTAAGGTTGCTCAGGTTTCCAAAATGTGCCGCTTATCGCTGGCGTTATTCGCTTATTCGAGAAACCTTTAGAACCTTCAGAACCCTTTTGAACCCTTATGTGCTGGCAGAAATCATCGCATATGGAATGTTAGATACGTTATTCATTCCCAAATAGTTTCATTCGTTCTTCTTCTTTGATTTGGATTTCTTTGGCTAGCTGAGTCAAACCTTGCACATCATTTCTATTCAGCGCATTGATATAGCGGCTGCGTTGTTCTTTTTCGATGACAATGGGGGTGAGATGGTGGTGCAAGCAGGACCAGATGATTAAGGCACGTCCAGTGCGTCCATTTCCATCGGCAAAGGGATGAATTTTTTCAAATCGTAAGTGTTGGTCCATGATGGCAAGCACTTTTTCTTCTGGTGATTTAGCAAATTGCAATCGCCAAGACAGATCATCGGTCCATTTTTTGAGTTCTTCTGGCACCATATAAGGGGGCGTGGGAGTGAAATCGGCGCCAATGATGGCGTTCGCTACAACTTTGAAATGTCCGCCTCGTTCATCAATGTTTTTCATAATGATTTGGTTGATGTCTTTGATGCCAGATAATGTGATGTCTTCTTCTTGATGCTCCAGTAAATAGGGAAGCAGGTCTTTGTAGTTTAAGACTTCATTAAGTTCTCGTAAGTCCATGGGGCGCGGGATATATTGGTCAATCAAGACGCTTTTTGTTTCTCCCTGGGTGAGGGAGTTCCCCTCGATGGCGGTGCTGTGATGGGCCATGCGGACCATGAGGTCTAGTAAGTAGTCGTTGTTCATGGGATGTATTACCTCATAAGTTGTTGGTTGTTAGTTGCTGGTTGTTGGGATTCAAACAACAACCAACTAACAACCAACAACAATGGCTAATCCTGTTTTCTTGCCAGTCGAAAAGTGGATTAACAAGTTATCATTATGTATTTCTTTCATTATAGCATTTTTAGAATTATGGTCCAATAAAAAACTCGCTAGCCTGTATCTAGCGAGTTTAATGAAATAGAGTTGATGCGGAGTGTTTCTTCAAGCCCTTACTGCTTGTGCTGATGAGATTTCTCCACTCCTCGACACATTGTGTTTCAGGTGGTTTATTTCATCAAGCACGAATAGGACCGGTCGAAATGACGAGTGGGTGGAACCGTCAACTGCCAACTGCCAACTGCCAACTGCCAACTTATTCCGCTACTACTTCTTTAATAATAGCAACCGCTTTCTTCAAAAGATCCATGGGGATATTCAGCGCCGGGAGAAGGCGGATTTTTTCTTTCGCCGTGAGGACGACCACGCCTTTTTCTAGGAGTTTCGGAACCAGGGCGTTTACGTCCTTTTCTGGCTCGATGCCCAGCATGAGGCCCATGCCGGCTACGGATTTGACGCCTTTGGCACCTTCCAGTTCGGAGCGGATGTAGTCGCCTTTGGCTTTTACGTCGGCGAGGAGTGCGTCATTGATTTCGGAAATAATGGAAACCGCGCCGGCGCAGGCGATGGGGTTGCCGCCGAAGGTGGAGCCGTGGGTGCCGTAGGTGAAGACGTTTTCTGTTTTGTCATTGAATAGGGTGGCACCAATGGGAAGGCCGCCGCCCAGGCCTTTAGCGGTGGTGACGATGTCGGGCTGTACGTCGTAATTCATATAGCCGTAGAGTTTGCCGGTGCGGCCGTTCCCGGTCTGTACTTCATCGACCACGAGAAGAATGTCGTGTTCTTTGGCGTATTTCGCTACGCCTTCAAAGAAGTCTTTGGACAGGGGATGGACGCCGCCTTCGCCTTGGATGGGTTCCATCATGACGGCGCAGATATTTTTATTTCCTTCACAAAGGGAAATGAAAGCGTCTAGGTCGTTAGCAGGGGTGTAGAGGAAGCCTTCGGTCAGGGGGAAGAAGTTCTGATGGAACACGTCCTGCCCGGTAGCAGCCAGGGTGGTGACGGTGCGGCCGTGGAAGCCGTTGATGAGGGTGACGATCACGTTTCTATCTTTTCCATATTTATCGATGGAATATTTCCGTGCTCCTTTGATGGCGCATTCATTGGCTTCGGCACCGGAGTTGGAGAAGAAAACTTTCTTCATGCCTGTCTTTTCGCAGAGGAGCTGGGCAAGCTGGGCATCTGGCTGGGTGTAGAAGAGATTGGAAACATGGTTCAGTGTGTGGAGCTGTTTTGTGACGGCTTCCATCCAGGGTTCGTGGGCAATGCCGAAAATATCAACTCCAATGCCGCTTCCAAGGTCGATGTATTCTTTCCCCTGGTCATCGGTCAGAAGGGAACCTTTGCCAGAAACAAAACAAACCGGGTACCGGTTGTAGGCGTGAACGATGTATTCTTTGTCGAGTTCAATAGTGGTCATGATATTTACTCCTTTGAATTAACATAGTATTTCAAGCGAATTGCGGAATAGTGAGGAGTTAGGAATGAGGAGTGAGGAGTGGTGGTGCGGCGCATCAAAATTATATAGCGCCGCGAGTTTTATATAAAATAGGGATTAGGGGATGTTTTTCGACTTTCCCAGATGCTGTTTGTGATTTATCCGCTGGAGGTTTGAGATTTCTCCACTTCTGTCCAACATAGTACTGGACTACCCGATAGAATCATTCAGCACGAATCCCATCGGTCGAAATGACGTTATCGTTTCATGTCGCTATCCAATTTTTTATAAATAAGGGGTATTGGGGCGCTTCTAAATTTTGTGCGTAAATAAGTTTACACCTTATTTATCGCCCCCATCGGGGGAGATGCCGTAGGCAGAGGGGGCTGCACCAGCGGTATGAAATGATTTGTTGAAATATCCATTACATCTCATCTTCCACCATTCCTCACTTCTCATTCCTAACTCCTCACTATATACTAGCGTGATAAATGAAAAATGAGAAAGGCCGTTTATTTCACAAACATAGTGCCAAGTCCTTCATCGGTCAGGAGTTCGATGAGGAGGGCGTGGGGGACTTCGCCGTTGATGATGAAGACTTTTTGTACGCCGTCTTTGAGGCCGTCGGTGCAGGCATCCACTTTCGGAATCATGCCGCCGGAGATGGTGCCGTCTTTTTTGAGGGCTTCTACTTCGGGCATGGTGAGTTTTTTGTAGAGCGTTTCTGGTTTTGTAGGATCCGCCATGACGCCTTCGATGTTGCTCATGAAGACCAAGCATTCTGCATGGAGAGCGGCAGCGATTTTCGTGGCAGCCGTGTCGGCATTGATATTGTGGGGCTGTCCTTTTTCATCCACCCCTACAGAAGAAATGACGGGGATGTAACCGCCAGCTAAGAGATTGCAAATGATGTCGGTGTGTACGTGGTCGATTTCACCCACCAGGCCCAGCTTTTCATCTTTCGTGTGAACTTGAATGAGATTGCCATCGATGCCGCAGAGGCCGACCGCTTTGCCGCCTAAGGCAGTGAGGTCAGCCACCAGACCTTTATTGACTTTGCCGGCTAAGACCATTTGTACCACTTCCATGGTGTCTTTGTCGGTGACGCGGAGGCCGTTTTCAAAGTGGGATTCGATGTGAAGTTTCCCTAGCATAGAATTGATGTCTGGCCCGCCACCGTGAACGAGGATGACGTTCACCCCAATGAGGCGGAGGAGAAGGATGTCTTCCATCACGTTCTTTTTCAAGAGGGGATCGCTCATGGCGTTGCCACCGTATTTCGCAACGATGCATTTACCGGTGTATTCTTTGATGTATGGAATGGCCTGACTTAAGATTTCGGCGCGAACAGCGTTTGATGTATTCATACGATTTAGCTCCTTTAGGGGTTCAAACGAAAAAATGCGTAATGCGAAGTGCGTAGTGCGTAATGGTGGTGTGGCGCACAAAATTTGGAAGCGCCACGAATTTTATATTTAGTGAGTGGTCATTCATTCACGTTTCAAATGGTAAGAACTCGGATTAGCGATTGTTGTTGGTTGTTAGTTGTTTGTTGTTTGACCCCAACAACAAACAACTAACAACCAGCAACAATTGCCTATCCGGATTTTTGCTATTGAAAAAATGAATTAACGAGCAGCCACTATTTAAGCTTCGAGATACCCAGTGCGTAATGCGTAACTAGAGAGTTTATCTATGGGGAGGTAAACGTTGTTTCAAGAAAATCCGATTGGGGACAGGATTTCTTTTATCTGGAATTATACATAGAAGGGGTTTCCAGAATTTTTCTAAGTTACGCATTACGCACTGAATATCTAGAAAATTTTTATCTCTTATGCGTTAAAAATGCTTAATGAAAAAATATTTATAATTGGCCTGGCTATATGAATTGTGCCAGGCCTACCACCATTACGCACTTCGCACTACGCATTACGCATTTTTTTTAAATAACAAGTCCTGTTTCTGCTGGCAGTCCCAACATGAGGTTCATGCATTCTACCGCCGCACCGGAGGCGCCTTTGCCTAGGTTGTCGAAGAGGGAAACCACTTGGATGCGGTCGTCGTTTCCTGTGATGTGAAGGGTCATGCTGTCTTTGCCGGCATTTTCATTGGAGGCGAGGAAGAGTTTGTTCGTTTCTTCTGTGGACAGAGGGGAAACGTGGATGATCTTGGAATTTTTGTAATGTTTCTCGTAAATGGTATGGAAATCGTCGATGGTGATGTCTCCGGGGAGGCCACAGGGGAGCTGCAGAAAATGGGTGTGGAAACCGATGGTCACTTCCATGCCAGCATAGTAGTCAGCCACGATGGGCGAGAAGAGTGGTTCTTCTGCCAGGCCGCAAACTTTCATGATTTCTGGCAGGTGTTTGTGGTTCTGGGAGAGGCCATACTGACGAGGCGATTCCAAAGGCGTATCTTTTTCCTGTTCATACTGGTGAATCATATTTTTTCCGCCGCCGCTATAACCGGTGAGGGAAATACAATGAAGCGGATAATTGATGGGAAGAATGCCTGCGTGTACCAATGGATAGAGGATGGAAATCACGCCGCTGGCATGGCAACCAGGAACGGTGACTTTCTGTGCGGTCTTGATGGCATTTTCCTGTTCTTTAGAAAGTTCCGGGAACCCATAAACCCAGTCCTCTTTCGTCCGGTGGGCGGTGGAGGTATCCAGAATGCGAATGCCGGTCCCTTCTGTAGCGGCTACGATTTCTTTGGAAGCAGCGTCTGGGAGACAAAGGAACATCAAATCCGCTTGTTTCGCAAATTCCACAATGGTAGGGATGTCCTTTTTCTTTTCTTCTGGCAAAGAGAGGAGTTCAATGTCGTTTCTTTGAATCAGACGGTCATGAAGGCGCAGGCCCGTGGTCCCCGATTCTCCGACAATGAAAACTTTTGGCAGTGTGTGTGCTGTACTCATTTTGTGTTCCTCCTCTCTTATTTTTCTTGATTGGTAATGGGGTAGTCTGCGAAGGTGGCTACCATGACGGCTTTGATGGTGGGAAGCCGGTTCGCTGCTTCTTGGAAGGCCAGGGAGAATGGAGCTTCAAAGACTTCATCGGTCACTTCGATGCCGTCTAAACCGAACCGTTCATAAATGTCTTTACCCACTTGGGTTTTGGTGTCGTGGAAAGCGGGCAGGCAGTGGCAGAAAACGGTGTCCGGATTTCCTGTATTTTTAATCATGTCCATGGTGATGCGGTACGGCATGAAGAGTTTGATTCGTTCCCCCCAGAGTTCGTAAGGATCTCCCATGGTGACCCAAACGCCGGTGTAAATCACGTCCAGCCCTTCCACCCCTTCCACCGGGTCATCGGTGAAGGTGAAGGTGGCGCCAGTTTTCTTCGCAATTTCTTCGCATTTTTTGGTGAAATCCTCTTCTGGGAAGAATTGCTTCGGTCCGATGATGCGGAAATCCATACCAGCGAGAGCGGCACCGGCCATCAAGGCATGAGCCATGTTTGACTGGCCGTGTCCGACGTAGGCATAGGAAATTTGATTCAGCGGTTTCTTGAAATGTTCTTTCAAGGTGAGGAAATTGGCGAGGGTCTGGGTGGGGTGATCGTAATCGGTGAGACCGTTCCATACCGGAACGCCTGCTTTTTCTGCCAGTTCTTCTACGGCGCTCTGTTTGAACCCTCTAAATTCGATGGCGTCAAACATGGAGCCTAAGACGCGGGCGGTATCGGCAATGGATTCTTTGTGCCCAATCTGGCTACCCGTCGGTCCCAGGTAGGTGGTGAACGCGCCCTGATCACGAGCGGCCACTTCAAAGGCACAGCGAGTACGGGTGGAATCCTTTTCAAAAATGAGGGCGAAGTTCTTGCCCTTCATCATCTGTATTTCCTTGCCCTCTTTCTTATCTTTCTTCAGCTGGGCTGCCAGATCCAGGTAATAATTGAATTGTTCCGGTGTATAGTCAAGCATGGTCACGAAGGACTTGTTCAGTAAAGTATTCATAGTTGTGGTCTCCCATTTTATTAAAGCAGTGAGGAGTTAGGAGTTAGGAATGAGGAGTGGTGGTGGCGGCGCACAACTTATAAAGCGCCGCATTTTTTATTTTATAAGATTGCCTGGCTATATGAATTGTGCCAGGCCTACCTTCACTCCTCACTCCTAATTCCTAACTATTCCATATACGATTCATTTCATTGTTAGATTATTTTTTTAATGCTTCCAACGCCGCTGCTGCTTCCATGGTGATCCCCATTGGCAGGATGGATTCGTCGATGGCGAAGCTGGCGTTGTGCAGGGCTGGGGTGCCGGGTTTTCCTGTACCGAGCCACATGAAGGCGCCGGGGAATTTCTGTAGGTAGGAAGAGAAATCTTCGGCACACATGGATGGATATTGGGGTTCCACGATGTGTTCTTCACCCAGATATTCTTTCCCGATTTCTTGTAAGAATTTCACTTTTTCCGGTGTATTGATGGTGGCGCTGTGGCCGCGAACGTAGTTCAGTTCGGAGTGGGTGTGGAACATCACGTCCAGGCCTTGAAGAATTTCGCCGAGGCGCTGTTCCATCTTGTCACGAAGGGCGGGGGTGTAGGTTCGGACTGTGCCCTCCAGGTAAGCGTCTTCGACGCCCACATTGTAACGGGTGCCCGCATTCATGAGACCGATAGTGCAAACCACATTTTCCATAGGGTTCATTTCACGGGAAATCAAGGTCTGCACGTCAATGATGAAATGAGCCGCCATGACCAGTGCGTCGGTGCCATTGTGAGGCTGGGCAGCGTGGGTGGATTTCCCTTTGATGTGGACGTAGAAACGATCGGAAGCGGCCATGAGATTGCCTGGTTTCAAACCAACCACACCGACCGGAAGTTCAGGCCATACGTGCAGGCCGTAAATTTCAGAGACATCATCTAGCTTGCCGCTAGCTGCAAAATGACGACCACCACCAATGGCAGCTTCTTCTTCGGCCGGCTGGAAAACGAGTTTCACTGTGCCGTGAAGTTCGTCTTTCATTTCATTCAGCACCGCTGCGGCACCCAGGAGGATCGCCATGTGGCTGTCGTGACCGCAAGCATGCATGACGCCTTTGTGCTTGGAAGCAAAAGGAAGGCCCGTCTGTTCCGTAACAGGAAGCGCATCCATGTCGGCTCGAAGGGCGACAGTCTTGCCCGGCTTTCCGCCTTTGATGATGCCTAGGATAGCATTCTGGAAAAATCCGGTTTCAAAAGGAATGCCCAGCTTGGTGAGCTCTTCCTGGATGTACTTGGATGTATTCACTTCTTCTCCGGAAATTTCTGGATAGCTGTGGAAATGACGACGCCATTCGACCGCTTTCGGAACGATTTCTTGGACTTTAGATTTTAATTCTTCTTTACACATTCTAGTGAACCTCTTACTTCTTTCTGGTAAGTTTATGCAGTATATACAAGTGATTCTGTTTTATTTGTAAACTTGCTTTTATAAGAAATACGGTAAAACTTACGAAAATGATGAAATAGATTGGATTTGAATTGTGATAATTATACAACTATAAGCATAATCATGCAATAGAGAAATGAAATATTTTTTATATTTTATTGTTGTTGGTTGTTAGTTGTTGGTTGTTGGTTTATGCTCCGAGTTCTTTTGTATCCAATTTACTTTTATCAAAGTGGAACTGGTTTAATGTTTATGGTTTACTCTCTAACCCATAAACATTAAACCTTAAACCAGTGACGTTTTGTATTTGTGACATTTGATAGCAATGAACTCGGTGTGTAAACCCTAAACCAATACCCGCAACTGACAATCAACAACAAAAGTTATATAATAATGATTATCAAATGGAAATACATAGTAGTGACTGGTAGACTGGTGACTTGTGACTGGGCGTATGTTTTTCCAGTCACGAGTCACCAGTCACTAGTCACCCATATCACACAGGAGATCTCAAATGAATAAATTCTTACTCAGCCTACTCACCCTATTTCCTTTCTCCCTAGCCGGTGCGGTGGATTATACACTGCCCGCGGTGGTGGTGACTGGGGAGCGGCAGGCGATTTCTTTGAAACAAGAACCCCAGTCGGTGACGGTGATTACACGAGAGGATATAGAAAAGAAAGGGGCAGCCAATGTGTCGGAGGCGATGTCCGAGGTGCTGGGGTTGGATGTGTCCCGGGGTAGTCAGAACAGCACCTCTGCCATGGGCGGACACCAGCTCATGCTGCGTGGGATGAATACGAATCAGACCTTGGTCCTGGTGGATGGGCACCGGCTCGCCGATGAAGACACGAGCCAGACACAGAATGTATACATTCTCTCTCGCATGGATGTGTCTGATGTGGAACGAATCGAAGTGCTTCGCGGTCCGGCGGGGGCCATGTATGGGTCCGATGCCATGGGTGGGGTGATTCAGATTCTCACGAAACAGCCGGGGCAGAAGGAAATGAGCTATGGATTCCATCTGGGCAGCCGGGAAAATACCACCCATTTCCGCTATGATCCAGGACAGATGGGGCGTTGGTCGGTGGCAGTCAATGGACGCCTCACGAAAGTGCGGCCTATTTCTTTTAGAAATAGGGGGCCCGATAGCCGGGGCGTACTGTACGATGGGGTTGATACGCCGGCCTATGGAAATCAGCAGCACTTTGGACTGGACACGGTCTATGATTTCCAAAATGATAACGAAAACAAGCTGCGCTATCAGCTCGATTATTTTCATGAAAAGACCAACATGGGCATGGCGGATGCTACCATGTCCTTGTCGGAAATGGCAACCGGCATGCCGCCTCAAATTGCCAAGTTGGTGCCGCCCATTGTGGTACAACAAAATGCCATCAGTCGGACGGAGCGGACCGAATGGAGCAGTGCCCTCACCTATTCGGGACATACCAAGCGAAATAGTTACGAAGGCCGGATGTACTATAGCCAGCTGAAGAAACATTCGGAAAACAGTAATGGGCGTCCTGGAGCGGATGCCATCGACTTGTCTGCTTTTAAGTCAAATCCCATGTTTGCACCGGCCATTCCGGGCATGCTACGGCGTATGCAAGCCATGCTGGATGAAAAAATGCCACTCTACGCCTTTGACCGGGCGCGTTATACCCAGTGGGGCGTGGACGGGAAAGATACGATGAAATGCAAAAATCACTCTTTGACTTTCGGCGGCGAATTTTTGCAAAATATGTATGAAGGGACGCGGCTCATTTCACAAAAAGCAGAACCAGGAAAAGAAGTGAAACATACCCGTCGGGAAGCGGCACTCTATGTGAGCGACTGGTGGGATATTTCTAAAAAATGGCACTTGGCCCCTTCCTTGCGGATTGCCAAAGGAAATACATACGACTGGGTGGCTACGCCAAAGTTGGGCCTCACCTATGAATGGAATGACAAGACCCGGATGAAGGCGAACTATGGAAAAGGCTTCCGCGCCCCCACCATCAGCGAACTCTACCTCCGCATGGACACGGGCCACCCGGTCATCGTCTATGGCAATCCCGATTTGGCACCGGAAAAATCGGAAAGCTATGACCTGGGGTTAGAATGGGAACGAGGCCAGACGTCCTACGGGATTTCCTATTTCTATAACCAGGTGAAAAATCTCATCGACACCCAGTACGAAGGGGACCACTATGTCTATGTGAATCGAAAGGAAGCAGATATTTCTGGTCTGGAAACGACACTTCGCCATGCGTTGGGAAATCGTTGGACATGGGAAACGGGCTATACTTATTTAAATGCGAAAGATAGTTCGGTGCACACGAGGCTGGATAACCGCAGCCGCCATATCCTCATCACCAGCCTCACCTATGATGACCATAGGGATTATGGCTTCACTGGGAAACTGTGGGACAGTTTCCACGGGGCCTATCATTTCGATGGAAAGGATTACACCTATCACGCCGTGAATTTGTTGTTGCAGAAGCACTGGGGGAAAGCGATTCATCTCACCGCGGGGCTATATAATCTAGGAAATAAAAAAATAGACGATTTGTATGTGAATGGGAGAGAGTGGTACTTGGGGATGGAATGTAAGGTGTAGGTGATGGGATAGAGATGAAAATGCGTAATGCGAAGTGCGTAGTGCGTAATGGTGGAAGGGCGCATCAAATTATATAGCGCCCTGAAATTTTTTATATAGTGGCTGCTCGATAATTCATACGCCCGATATTTACTGAATATGTGCAGTAAAATTTTGGTATTCAAGTGCAAAGAAATACGGGCTATTGTGCAGATTCCTGTGTGCTCACTGTTGTTAGTTGTTAGTTGTTTGGCCCTAACAACTAACAACTAACAACCAGCAACCATTACGCACTTTATTAAAAGGTTTCAAATCAAGTGCATCTATGCTATAATATGAGACATAGTGCAGGCATAACCAACGAGAACGGACAATCGAAGATACGAAAAACGTATATCATGGGAGAGACGCTTGTGGCGTTCTCTTTTTTTATGCCCGGAATAGGGTGACTGGTGGACTAGTGACTGGTGACTAGGGAAATTAATGCCAGTCATCAGTCACTAGTCTACGAGTCACTATATTCCGGAAGATGCGAATATCGCATAGGAAATAAGACCTGCTTTTAAACGCAGTGAGAAGTTAGAAGTGAGAAGTTAGAAATGGTATTAGTCCCATTAGGATTGGAGCAACATAAGTATTTATGCCGCTATAGCAGCCCCCTCTGCCTACGGCATCTCCCCCAATGGGGGCGATAAATAAGGCGTAAACTTACTTAACGGTGCATCAAAATTTGGAAGCGCCGCGAAATTTCTATATAAAACATTTTTGTAAACTTTATGAAAATATAAAAGGGGTATAGGGGTGCTTTATGAATTGTGCACCCCTTCCACCACTCCTCACTCCTAATTCCTCACTCCTCACTACTCAAAAATATGACGATTACAAATTATACGAAAATAGGGCTAATCGCCCTTGCGACCCATGACGCATACAGGAGGAAACATGTACGAAACGTTTAAAGAATTAGTGACAAGACCGGAAATTTTGAAGGCCGTAGAAGATATGGGATTTGAAGAACCCACGCCTATCCAGAAAGCAGCCATCCCGGTCGCTCTGGCAGGGAAAGACCTGATCGGACAGGCACAGACCGGCACCGGCAAGACCGCTGCTTTTGGCATTCCGCTGCTGGAACGAATTGACACATCCAAACCAGGCCCCCAGGCGGTGGTGTTATCCCCAACCCGCGAATTGGCGATCCAGTCGGCCGAAGAAATCAACCATCTGGCCCAGTATTTACCCATCCATGCTTTACCGATTTATGGCGGACAGGACATTGAACGCCAGTTCAAAGCGCTCCGCAAACATCCAAATATCATTGTGGCTACCCCAGGTCGTCTCATGGATCACATGAAACGGGGCACCATCGACCTCTCCCACGTGCAGCAGCTGGTGCTGGACGAAGGGGATGAAATGGTGGATATGGGATTCATCGACGACATCCGCACCATTTTGGCGGCCATCCCCGAAGAACGACACACCATGTTCTTCTCTGCCACCATGCCTGGGCCCATCCGTGAATTGGCAGAAACATTTTTGAAAGACCCGGAAATTGTGAAAATCAAAGCCGCTACGGTGACCATTGACCTGATTGAACAGGAATATATCGAACTTCCAGACCGTCAGAAATTTGACGCCCTCTGCCGTCTTTTGGATATGCAGGACCCGGAACTGGCGATCGTCTTCGTTCGTACCAAACGCCGCTGCGACGAAGTGACCGAAGCTTTGAAGAAACGAGGCTACATGGCCGAAGGTCTTCACGGTGATTTGTCCCAGCCGAAACGAGACACCGTGGTGCGTCAGTTCAAAGAAAGCACCATCGACATCCTAGTTGCGACCGACGTAGCGGCTAGAGGCCTCGATATTTCCGGCGTTACCCATGTATACAACTTCGATATGCCCCAAGACCCGGAAATTTACGTGCACCGCGTGGGTCGTACTGGTCGTGCAGGACAGACCGGCCTCGCTACCACGTTCGTGATTTCCAGAGAAATGGGACAGCTCCGCGACATCGAACGAGTTATTCGTCGCCGCATCAAGAGAAGAGCTGTACCGACCCTCTCTGAAGTCATTGAAGGCAACCAGAAAGCAGCTATCGAAAGTTTGTCCGACACTGCTCAGGCAGGAGGCCTTGAAAACTATAGAGAAAGTGCGGAAGACCTTTTGAATGAAGTGGATTCCATTTCTCTCGTGGCTGCAGCCATCAAACTTTTGACCAAGCAGCCAGATGTGACCCCGGTCAAGATCACAGAAGAACTGCCGAACTTCCGCCGCAGAAGAGGAAATGGTGGTCGCCGTCACTTTGATGGAGACCGTCCGAGAAGACGTTTCCACAACGGCGAAGGTCGAGGCGATCGAGAGGGTCGCCACGTAGAAGGCAAACGCCGCCGCTTCGATGGCAAGCGCCCCCAAAGAAATTCCAATCGTCCGAAGACGGGCAAAAATGTGCATGAATCCAATTTCAAACCTTATTTCAGAGAAAGCAACTAGTGTTAAATTGCAAAAGTCATAGATATTATTGAATACAATATCGCTCAGTGA
>CAVBRV010000030.1:0-19414 GCA_963597965.1 Paludibacteraceae bacterium
GAGTGGAGAAATCTCAGCGGCACCAGCGATAAGGGCTTGATGACAAAATCCCGTCCCAGTCTTTAAGCCTTTACCGCTAGTGCTGAAGAGATTTCTCCACTCAGGGGCACAAATCTATTTATTTCTGTATTATCATTTTGCGCAAATACGACCGGTCGAAATGACGCTAGTAATGCTATCACAAAGCCCCATTTCTTTGATAGCATCGAACTGAATCATCATTTTACAGGTGGGAAATTTAAATTGTTAGTTGTTAGTTGTCAGTTGTTTGCCCCAACAACCAACAACCAATAAGCCAACAACAAAAAATTCGTGTTTCCTATAGCCAGGTATGGTAAAATAAAGAAGCATGAAAGAATAAGGAGGCGTCCATAATGGATGACGTAATTGTTGTAGATTGTCAATATGATTTTATCGACGGCTCTTTGGCTTGTCATCATAGTCATGAAGCCGTGAAGGGACTGATTGATTTCATCAATGCCCATGACGTGCATGCACTGTATACATCGGATTGGCACAAGGAAACCAATGGCTCTTTTAAGGTCAATGGGGGCATCTGGCCGGTGCACTGTGTGGCAGGTACTCACGGAGCAGCGCTGGATGAGTCTTTCGCCAAAGATATTTTGGAAGAAGAAAATCGTCCGTCCGGGAAAAATCTATTTCTAAAAGGCCAGCGGGATGATGTGGAAGAATATTCCGCCTTTAACGGTGTCAATACAGAAGGCAAAGCCCTTCATGAAGTGGCTAGCTCTCATGTCTATATAGGAGGCATCGCGACCGAGTATTGTGTAAAGGAAACGGTGTTGGCTCTCTTGCGTTCGGGGAGAAGCGTGACTCTTCTTTCTTCTTGTCTAGGCTATGTGGATGAAGAAGGGCATAAAAAGACGTTGGAAGAATTGAAGGCATTGGGAGTAGAAATAGAATAGGGATTAGGGTTCTGTAGCGGTGATGTGGCTGGTGGTTACAGGTTGCTCAGGGTTCTCAAGGTTCTAAGGGTTCTAAGGTTTCTCGAATGTGCCAATAGACACCACAGTTATCAGCTCATTCAAGAAACGTGAGAACCTTTAGAACCCTGAGTACCCTTAGAACCTTTTACGCAGTCCCTAATCCCTAATCCCCAATCCCTAGCTACTAAAAAGGTGCATATGAAAAAGACAATCAAAGACATCGGCGAATTTGGCCTCATCCAATCCTTCACCCACGACTTGATTTACCGGCCAGAGCTGGTGAAGCTGGGGGCCGGTGATGATGGGGCGGTGTATACCATCCCTTCAGGCTATGACCAGGTGATTTCCACCGACACTATGGTGGAAGGTATCCATTTCCTTTCCAAAACCATGACTCCCTGGGATGTGGGGTACAAGCTTTGTGCCTCCAATTTCAGTGACATGGCTGCCATGGGAGCTGAAGCAGTAGGATTTGTTATTTCCGCTGCCTTGCCGGAGGATTTGCCCGTGGATTGGGTGACTGCTTGTTACGAAGGGATTCGTGCTTGTTGTGAGACATACCGGGTCAATCTTTTGGGCGGGGATGTGACAGGTTCGCCGAAAGGTGTTATTCTGACTGGTACGGTGGTGGGCATGGTGCCTTGTGACCAAGCGGTGAAGCGAAGCGGTGCCCAAGTGGGGGATTTGGTTTTTGTGACCCACACCATCGGCGATTCGGCAGCGGGACTGGCGGCTATTTTAGCTGGAAAAGGAAAGAAATATCCGAAACTGATGACAGCCCATCAGAGACCAGAACCGCAGATTTCTTTAGGCACTCTATTGAGAGAAGCGGGAGTCACTTCTTTGAATGATATTTCCGATGGCTTGTCCCGAGAGGCCAATGAAATTGCCAAGGCCAGTGGGGTGTGCTTGGAAATCCAGGAAGAAAAGATTCCCCTCTCCGAAGAAGCTTGCCTTTTAGGAAATGAATTAAAGAAAAATCCCCTCCTTTGGGCTTGGAACGGGGGAGAGGATTACCAGCTGGTGGGAACGATTTCCCCAGCTCATCATGAAACAGTGAAAGACAATCCAGCTATTACGGTGATTGGACAGGTAGTAGAACCTTCCAATACACCGGGCGTTTATGTAGTGAGGGGAAATCAGAAAGTCAAAGTAGCCGCTCACGGATATGATCATTTTTGTAAATAGTGACTAGTGACTAGTGGCTGGTGACCGGAATGTTTTTCCTAGTCACGAGTCACCAGTCACAAGTCACTAAGCCTATTTCATCATAAATTATCAATGTATAGAAAGGAATCGCGCTATGTACACACTCGTCGTCATTCGTCATGGAGAAAGTCAGTGGAATAAGAAAAATTTGTTTTGTGGTTGGACCGACATTGACCTGACGGAGAATGGTTTCAATGAAGCTCGTCAGGCAGGGCAGCTTTTGAAAAAAGAAGGATTCACCTTTGACCGTTGCTACACCTCCGTGCTGAAAAGAGCCATTCACACCGCTTACACCGTGCTGGACGAAATGGATTTGACCTGGATTCCAGTAGAAAAGAATTACCATCTGAATGAACGTCACTATGGGGCCCTGCAGGGATTGAACAAGACAGAAACCACCGATAAATACGGCGAAGAACAGGTGCATCTCTGGCGCCGTTCCTACGATGTTCGCCCGCCGGCTCTGGCAAATGACGACCCGCGTTGTCCGGAGAACCAGGCTCCTTATCAGAAATTTAAAGATAAGGTAGAACTTCCTCATACAGAGTGTCTGAAAGATACGGTAGCTCGAGTGGCGCCGTATTTCGATAGCGTCATTCGTCCGCAGATGGAAAAGGGCGAAAAGGTGCTCATTGCAGCCCATGGAAATTCCATTCGTGCGTTGCGCAAGCATTTGGAAGGCATTTCTGCTGAAGAAATTGCTGGTATGAATGTACCGACCGGGGTACCGCTGGTGTACCATTTGAATCCTGATTTCACTGTCCACGATGTAGGGTACCTGGGAGACCAGGACGCCATTGCAGCGAAGATCAATGCAGTGAAGAATCAGTCGGCGGGATCAAAAAAGTAATGGGTGACTGGTAGACTAGTGACTAGTGACTGGAAAAGTAGGCAGTTAGCAGTAGGCAGTTGGCTGTGACGCTGGTGATGTGAACGGAAGAAGTACTAGCGTTAACCCTCTTCCTTTGGAAGGGGGGGCAGGGGGGATAGCTCGCACTAGCGGTATATATGATGCTTGACATCATTCGTTAGGGCGTCCTGCGATAACGGCTTGTCTCACAACTCTTCTTCATCGTCCTATCCCCGGCTCGCAAGCGAGCCTGCCCCTTCCCCAGGAAGGGGCTAAAATGCTATTTACTCACTGTTATTAGTCGTTGTGAGTCAAACAACCAACAACCAACAACTACCAACACCTAAACAACCAATTTCGTATGTTATCAAATAAAAAAGAGGCATCCATGAAAGCTTGGAACGAAAAGACTGCAGAAATCAAATCTGCTGAATCGGCACTCCTTTTGGAAGGGGGCGCCATGCGAGCCCTATTTACAGCGGGCGTACTGGATGCTTTGATGGAAAAAGACTGCTATTTCCCACAAATTATGGGCATTTCTGCCGGTACACTCCAAGGGCTGGGATACGTGTCCCATCAGAAAGGGCGCAGCATTCGTCTGAACATGAACTATGCAGCAGATAAACGATACATGGGACTTCGACATTTGGTGCGAAGCGGTAGCTATTTCAATTTTGATTTCATCTTTGGCGAATTGACTCACGAAATCGATCCCTTCGATTTTGAAACCTATGAGAAAACGCCGGAAATCATGTATGCCATTGTGACCGATGCAGAAAGCGGGGAACCGGTGTATGTATCGGGGAAATCTTGCGACATAGAAGAATTTTTCCATGTCTGTGAAGCGAGCTGCTCCATTCCGCTTTTTTCCAAGCCTGTGTTGCTGAGAGGAAAACACTATGTGGATGGCGGTGTGGCTATGCCATTTGTACCACTGCCGAGCGAATTACCTTTTTCCTGTCAGAAACCGGTCTATGTGTTGACCAGAGATGTGAATTATAGGAAGAAGCCAGTGCCCCGCGGATTTCATGGACTCCTGAATGCCATGTACGGGGAATCTTTTCCTAAAGTGGTAGAAGAAATGTGTTCCATCCCAGAGAGATATAACCGGAAAGTAGAGCAGCTTTTGGCACTGGAAAAGGAAGGAAAAGTCTTTGTCATCCGTCCTGACCGGCCGGTCCATGTGTCTCGCACCGAGAAGAATGTGGATAAATTGAAAGCTCTTTACCAGGAAGGCTATGAAATCGGATTGCAAAGACAGGAAGAATTGATGAGGTGGCTCCATGAAGCATGAAATCATATGTCACACCCAAAGTGAAAAGGAAACCATGGATTTGGGCCGCCTGATTGGCGAGCATGCCGTAGAGGATTTGTTCATCGCCCTGACCGGTGACCTAGGGGCCGGGAAAACCCATTTCGTTCAAGGCTTGGCTGAAGGGCTAGGTATCGAAGATGTGGTGACAAGTCCTACTTTTAATATTATGAATTATTATGATGCCCCGCTTCCGCTCAAGCACTTCGATTTCTATCGGCTCGATCGGGAAGAGGATTTGTATAACATTGGCTGGGATGAATATAGCGTAGGCGGTGTGACAGTGGTGGAATGGGCCGATTTATTTCCTTCCCTTTTGCCACCGGAAGCTATTCGTATCGACATCCGTGTCATGAGTGAAACAGAAAGAGAAATCAAAATCAGTTGGGACGATAGCGCCCCGCTGGCGATTGTAAAGGAGATGGAAAACTATGCTTCTTGCCATTGATACGTCCTCCCTGGTGCTGAGTTGCGCCTTGGCGGAACCGGACAAACTGGTGGCAGAATGGACGGTGCAGAAACGGCTCACCCATTCGGAGCAGCTGATTCCCCACTTGGATGAAATGATGAAGGAAGCAGGCGTGGAAAAAAGCCAGATCGATGGCATCGCCGTTTCCATCGGCCCCGGTTCTTTCACGGGCCTTCGCATCGGATTGGCTACGGCCAAGATGGCTTCTTACATTTGGAAAGTGCCTTTGGTGGGAGTGGACACCTTGGAGGCTCTCGCTTGGAACATGGCAGGGGCGCAAGCGTTCATTCTGCCCTTGGTGGATGCGCAAAGAGGAAATGTGTACGCTGCCCTCTATGGTGCATTCCAAGACATTTGGAACGAAGCACCAGCCGAAGTGGCACCGATTGATGAAGTGATGGAAGCGGCAGTGAAACATGGAGGCCCGATCATTGCGGTAGGAGAATGTGCGGACAAATATAAGGAAAAATTACAAGCCGCTGGCATTCTCGTAGCGGCACCGCAAAATCGTTGCTGCCGGGCCGGAAGCGTGGCACTGGCCGGATTGGCGCGGCTGGCAAAGGGCGAAAAAGATGATCCTCTCCAACTTTTGCCCAATTATATCCGTAGAAGTGAGGCAGAAGTTCTATGGGAGAAACTTCACGGCAAGTCCTGATACGAAAGGCTAGAGCTTCCGATGTGGATGCCATGTATGAAATAGGGACATTGTGCTTCACCGATGCTTGGCGAAAGGAAACGGTGGCCCACGATTTGAAAGAAAATCATACGAGCTGGTACATCGTAGCAGAAATTAATGGTCGCGTGGTGGGCTATGGTTGCTTTTGGTTTGTGGTAGATGAAGGACAACTGGTACAAATTGGGGTGCATCCTGATTTCCGTAGACAGAAATTGGGGGAAACCCTTTTGCAAAGAGGATTGGAAGAGGCGAAAAAACGTCATATGGCGACCCTATTTCTCGAAGTTCGCGTCAGCAACATCTCTGCCCAAGCGATGTATGAGAAATTCGACTTCCAAAACTTGGGGCTACGAAAAAAGGTGTACGAACTGCCCGTGGAAGATGGATATGTGATGCAAATACAAGTGCAATGAGTAATTAGCAAGGCGTAATGAGTAATGGTGGAAAGGGCGCAACAAATTTGAAAGCGCCGCAAAATAGGGATTAGGGATTAGTAGCTAGGGATTAGGAAAGTGGTACGATACATAAGGAGAATGCTATTAAGTTAAAGAGTATGATTTCTGTAATGGTGATAGGGGTTTCAAGTTTTTTATAGCAATAGAAATTATCGCATATTTCTCTTAACTTAATGATACTACTTTTTACATAGTGGTTGCTCGTTAATTCAATTTCCAATAGTAAAAATCTGAATTAGCGATTGTTGTTGGTTGCTTGAAGTCAGACAACCAACAACTAACAACCAACAACAATAAATCATTGACAAATAAAGGAAATGGACTTATGAAGTTATTAGCTTTTGAATCAAGTTGTGATGAGACATCCTGTGCGGTCATTGAGGACGGGCGTCATATCCTGTCTGATGTGATTTCTACCCAGGTACCGATTCACAAGAAATTTGGCGGCGTGGTGCCAGAAATTGCCTCTCGTCATCATATAGAAGATGTGCTTCCCGTTGCCATCGAAGCCCTGGAACAGGCTCACTGCGATTGGCAAGACATGGATGCCATCGCTGTGACCCAGGGGCCAGGGCTGGTAGGGGCTCTCCTCGTCGGTGTAGCAGCAGCGAAAGCAGCAGCCTGGGCATTGGGGAAACCTCTCATTGCGGTGAACCATATGGAAGGTCATATTTTCGCCAACTTGCTCCAGTATCCTGATTTGGAACCGCCTTTCCTGTCTCTGGTGGTGTCCGGCGGGCATACTATGATTGTCATTGTAAAAGATTACAATACTTTCCAGCTCTTGGGGCAGACCAGAGACGATGCAGCAGGGGAAGCTTTTGATAAAATTGCTCGTGTCATGGGTTATCCCTATCCGGGAGGACCGCATATTGATAAATTGGCAAAGGAAGGAAATCCAGAGGCCATTCATTTTCCTATGGGACTTAGCAAGGAACACAATTTCGATTTCTCCTTCAGCGGATTGAAATCGGCGGTGATTAATTATTTAAATACAGCGAAGATGAAGAAAGAAGAAGTGAATTATGCTGATGTGGCCGCTTCTTTCCAAAAAGCAGTGGTGGATGTGTTGGTCGAAAAAGCCATGCATGCCGCAGAATTGACGGGCCTCAAAACCATTGCCCTCGCCGGTGGTGTGGCAGCGAACAGCGGCCTTCGAGAAGCACTCAAAAAAGAATGCGACAAACGAGGCATTCGCATGTGCCGCCCCGATCCCATTCTTTGCACCGACAACGGCGCTATGATTGGCTGCCGGGCCTACTACATGGCCCAGGCCGGTGATTATGCACCGATGACACTGAATGCGGACCCGCGATTGCCGTTTTTAGCAGACCAAGTGAAGTTATAAAAGTGCGTAATGCGTAGTGCGTAGTGCGTAATGGTGGAAGGGGCGCATAAAATTTGGAAGCGCCCCAATACCCTTTGTGTATAAAAGGGATTAGGAAAAATACAATAATACTGATGCATCACTGCTGCTAGCTATTGGCTATAGTCAAAGAGTTTAAAATCAGTGTTTCCCTAACGAAAATTCAGATATTTCATCCCTGAGCTACTTTACACACTACCATTTTCTTTGATGGTGTTGCACCAGAAAGTATATTTTTGCGGCGCTTCTAAATTTTGTGCGCCGCTACCTTCATTACGCACTACGCACTACGCATTACGCACTGTATATCGGATTCGTGAAAAGTTACTCAAAAGAAAACGAGGTTTCCAAATTGCAGACTCGCAGCATTGAAGTCAGTCAGCTCTACACGCTGATTCGAGATACGACCCAACTCACCGGGGTACAGGCGAAAATTCTGGACCACATGCAAATTGCGTTGCAATGTGCTTCGGATATTTCCAAAAGCCAAGTCTACCTCTGCGCGAGAGGGAAAAATGAAGATATTTCTGTCATCTTGGCAGCCATCAAACCTTCCTATACCCACGGAGCTACATTTTTCAAACAAGGTGATTCCTTCTTGGGGGATGATTTAGCCATTGTGGAAAACGTATTTGCCACAGGTCGCAAGGTGGTGGGGCGCAAAGTGCTAGACCAGGGACGGGAAATCGCGGTCACTGCCTACCCGATTGTGGACAATGCAGGACAACCCTTTGCGGTGGTTTGCTTTGCTTCCTCTTCCTTGAAACAGCAGCAAATTTTGACAGATACCGCCAATTTGGCCTTGCAAGTGCCTTTTGCGGTGGAAGATTACTATAGCATTCGTCCTCAAGATGGGGTGATCATTCTGGATGCCATGGGGCGTATCATGTACGCTAATGACATGGCCGATGATTTGTACTTGGTGCTGGACAAAGAAGTGGTGGATCAGAAGGACATTATCGGACATACGGTGGTTCGATTTCCTTTAGTCGAGCAAGTCATGAAAACCGGAAAGCCTGCTTTTAGTGATGAAGTTTCGGAAAATATGACACTCTCCGCTTGGGGACTGCCCATTATTTCTGGGGGGCGGATCATTCGGACCGTGCTGGTTTTGACCGACGTGACCGCCATCCGAGAAAAGGAACGGCAGATTCTAGTCAAAGATTCAGTCATTAAGGAAATTCATCATCGCGTGAAGAATAGTTTAAATACCATTGCCGGTATGCTTCGCATGCAAGCCCGTCGTGCCAAAGATGAAGATACGAAAGAAGCCTTGAAACGGGCAGTGAGCCGCATTTTGGGGATTTCTCAAATCCATGACATTCTGGCGAACCAGAGCGGGGATAAGGTGGACATGGACGTGCTCTTAGATAAAATTTGTAAATTGTCCATCGATAGCTTGACCCTTTGCCCGGTGGATGTGGTGCGGGAAAAAGGAAATCATCCGCTTATTGTTAATTCCGAAAAAGCGGTGCCTCTGGCGATTGCCACCAATGAACTGATTCACAATGCCATCGACCATGGATTTGCCCAGCTAGAACGAGGCACTTTGATTGTAGGCACAGCGGTGGAGGGCGGCCGCCTGCATGTATATATCAAGAACAACGGGCATCCGCTGCCCGATGATTTCAGTACCAAGACCTTTGATTTGGGATTGCAAATTGTGAGAAATTTAGCGGAAATCGAACTGAAGGGGCAGTTTGATTTGAAAAATGAGGATTCTATGGTGGTCGCAGATATTTATTGTCCATTGGCACTGATGGAGGCATAAAATGGCAGAAAAATATAGAATCGTCATTGCGGATGATGAAGCATTGATTTGTATGGACCTACGGGAAATGCTAGAAGAAGCGGGACACACCGTGGTAGGCATCGGCTCTGATGGGGTGGAAGCTTTGGAACTGGCGAAAAAGAATAAGCCAGACCTGGTCATCATGGATGTGAAAATGCCCCGTCTCGATGGCATCCAAGCAGCGAAAATGATTGCCCATGACAATCTAGCACCTGTCGTCCTTCTCACCGCTTTCGGCGATGAAGATATGATAGAAAAGGCGAAGAAGTCCATGGTCTTCGGTTACGTGATGAAGCCGGTGGATGAAAGAAATCTATTTCCTGCCATTCAAATCGCGGTGGGCCAGTTCCGTCAAAAAAAGGAAATGGTCACTCGCGTGAATAGCATGGAACGGGAAATGGCAGCACGCAAAATCATCGACCGGGCCAAAGGTCTCCTCATGGATTATTACCACATTCCCGAAGAAGACGCCTACCGCCGCATGCAGCAAACCAGTATGAAACGAGGGATTCCTTTGGCTGAGGTGGCGCAAAAAGTGGTAAAGGAGATTATGGCGAGAAAGAATAAGTAGTGCTTTATTCGCTTTTGGGGAAAAGTGCGTAATGCGAAGTGCGTAGTGCGTAATGATGGAAGGGGCGCAACAAAATTTGGAAGCGCCCCAATACCCTTTTTTATAAAGGTTATTGTTGTGCAAATTCTATTTCTAAGACATTTCTTTCTATTATGAGAGACGAGGTTAAAAGGGGGATAAGAATAACGTTTTCCTTCATAAACCTGAGTAGCCGTATATTTATTTATTTCACGTAAAACATAACTCTATCATTTTAGCTTCGGCGAGCATATAGAAACGGATTTTGCTTAATGAAATACATATGGTATAAGAGCAATTCGATGCGCTCGCCGGCCGCCATTACGCACTACGCACTTCGCATTACGCATTTACATCCATATGATTTTCATAGTAGTATATAGTAGTAGGAGGTATCATCATGAAGTACACATTTTTTGGACATGCTTGTTTCAGAATTGATACGGGAAAAGAAAAACTTCTTTTTGATCCATTTCTCACCGGAAATGGGGAAGCCAAGATGACGGCGGATCGGGTCAAATGTGACTACCTCCTGTTATCTCATGCCCATGGAGACCATTTTGGTGACGCCGTAGCGATTGCTCAGCGAACCGGCGCCAAGGTGATTGCCATTCCTGAAGTGATTGGTCTTTTTCCGAAGACTGTGGTGAATTTCCAACCTATGAATTTGGGTGGACAGTATCACGCTGATTTTGGCATCGTGAAAATGGTGGTGGCCTTGCACAGCTGTGGTGCCGCTGGAGGCGTGCCCTGCGGGTTCATCATCCAATTCAAAGATGGACCCACCGTGTACTACTCTGGTGATACCGCTCTCTTTGGAGACATGAAACTGTTCGGCGAATTGTATGACATCGATTATGCAATTCTTCCCATTGGAGATAACTATACCATGGGCCCGGATGATGCCATTTTGGCAGCAAAATTCTTGAAAGCCAAACACGTCATTCCGCTTCACTACAATACCTGGCCCGTCATCGAACAGGACCCGGTGGCTTTTAAAACAAAAGCCAAAGAAGAGGGCATTGATGTGCAAGTAGTGAAACCGGGAGAATCGATTGAGTTATAGTAAACTTCATGCACCGCTAGTACATCACTATGTATGAAAACGGTTAATGTAGGTGACTAGTAGACTAGTGACTCGTGACTAGACATGCTTTTTCCCAGTCACGAGTCACCAGTCACTAGCTACCAGATAGTAAGTAGGCAGTTAGCCATAGGCGGTAGGCAGTTTTGATTGCGTGTTGTTAGTTGTTGGGACCAAACAACCAACAACCAACAACAGTGTACTGCCAACTGCTAACCGCTAACTGCCAACTAAATAAAGGAGAATTTTATGGCAACGAAAGACGAAAAAGATACAGCATTGGATCGAAAGAAAGCATTGGAAAATGCGATGAAACAAATCACCAAAGAATTTGGTGCGGGCTCCATCATGCGCTTAGGCGAGATGGGGGATAAACTGGACATTGACGTCATCCCCACCGGTTCTTTGGCATTGGATATTGCGGTCGGCGTAGGTGGCTATCCGAGAGGTCGCGTGATTGAAATCTTCGGACCTGAATCTTCTGGTAAAACCACCTTGGCCCTTCATGCCATTGCGGAAGCACAGAAAATGGGTTGCGTCACCGCCTTCATCGATGCGGAACACGCCTTGGACCCCATGTATGCCCATCATCTAGGGGTCAATACGAAAGACCTTTTGATTTCTCAGCCAGATAGCGGGGAACAGGCCCTTTCCATTTGTGAATCCTTGGTACGCAGCGGTGCGGTGGATATGATTGTCATTGACTCCGTAGCCGCTTTGGTACCGAAGCAGGAAATCGAGGGGGACATTAGCGATGCCTCTGTGGGTCTTCAGGCTCGTCTCATGAGTAAGGCCCTCCGTAAATTGACAGGGATTATCAGCAAATCCAAAACCATCGTCATTTTCATCAACCAGCTTCGTGAAAAAGTGGGCGTCATGTTTGGTAACCCAGAAACCACCACCGGTGGCCGCGCTTTGAAATTCTATGCTTCCATGCGTATCGAAGTCAGAAAAGCAGAAGTTATTAAGAACGGCAGCGAAGTCATCGGCAATCGGACTCGCGCCAAAGTGGTGAAGAATAAAGTGGCCCCACCATTCAAAGTGGCTGAATTTGATATCATGTACGGCGAAGGCATTTCCAAAGAAGGCACCCTCTTGGACATTGCGGTCAATATGGACATCATCCAGAAGAGCGGCGCTTGGTATTCCTACAAAGGCAGCCGCATTAGCCAGGGCCGTGAAGCAGCAAAGAAATATTTGAGAGAACATCCTGATGTGGAAGCAGAAATCGACCAGATTATCCGCGACACATTGGTGGTAGAACCGGATCATTTTGAAGATGGCGTATTATCGGAACAGACAGAATCGGAACAAAAGTCCGAAGAATAATCACACCGCCTACGAAACAGCGGTATACCTTCTAAACTATCGGGCCCAAAGCGAAAAAGACTTGACCCGAAAGCTGAAAGATCGGGAATACACCCAGGAAGAAATCGATGAAGCCATGGTGAAATTGAAACATTACCATTTCATCGATGATGAATCCCTGGCGGATGACCTCTTTGAAGCCTATCGCCGAAAAGGCACCTATGGAGATACTTACATCCATCAGAAGATGAAACAGAAGGGGCTATATACAGAGAAGCACCTATCTATGGAAGAGGAAATAGAAAACGGCATCTCCCTTATCCAGCGCAAAAGTGAAATTTCACCGAAAATCCTCACCGACTACCGTCGGGCAGCCGCCTTCCTGATGAGAAGAGGCTTTTCTCGGTCTGCTGTTCTTTCGGTGTTGCGGGAATTTGATTTTACGGATAGTTATGAAGAATAAAAAGAGAGCATCTGAAAAGGTGCTCTTTTTTAGTTGTTGGTTGTCTGTTGTTGGTTGTTTGGCCCCAACAGCAAACACCTAATAACCAGCAACAATCGCTAATTTGGTTTCTTGTTATTGAAAAGTGAATTAATGCCTACTTACTATTTAAATATAGATGATAGGCCCATCGGGCATCTCCCCCACCGGGGGAGAATTAAAGAGGGGGTGTATTTCCATCGGCCGTAGGCCGGTTGTATGGTTTTTTGAATACTAAGCGGCATAAAAGTATTTTGAGGCAAATCAAGCATTGTGATTTATACCGCCTTGTATGTATAAAAACCATACAACCAGCCTACGGCTGAAGGAAATACACCCCCTCTGCCTACGGCATCTCCCCCGGAGGGGGCGAGGTCCTATGGACCTTTCATTACTATTTAAACCGCTAAATGACTTAGAGTATATTGAAATGAATCATCATTTTACAAGTGAGAAGTTTGGGTTACTAAGCTGTAGAGGATAAACTCTAACCCCTAAACCTTAAACCGATGTTTTCCCTTTTCTTGAAAATTGTCACAAACGCCCCGGGATATATTCCAAACAACAAAAATCAAAAAAGTTCATAAAAGACTATTGACTTTTAAACCATTACGGGTATAATAGTAAATAGAAATGAGGTAAACAATCAGAGCAATACAGAAATGTGAACTCATTTCCTAGTAGTGAGAACGGATGAGAGCGACTGTTACTGTTAGCAGATGAGTTTCCAAACAACCAACAACTAACAACCAACAACAATCGCAATTTGACCAAATAGCTATTATCCATGAGTTCAATTTCTATAAAGGCCGAGAAGGAGTGTGGCATCAAATGAATAGCGCAATATTATCCGATCGAATTGAACAATTTATCCTAGACCTGCTCAAGCAGCAGTCCTCTGACGAATTGTTATTAAAAAGAAAAGACGTGGCCAGTCATATGGACTGTGCCCCTTCCCAAGTGACCTATGTCATCAATACCCGGTTTAGTCCCGATAATCGGTTTATCGTAGAGTCCCGGCGAGGGAGCGGCGGATATATCCGCATCGCCCTTCGCAGCGTATCGCATACACCGGGACTGAATGAAGCGTTGCAATCGGCCAGACAGGCGATGCCGGAGGTGCAAAATGTGGATAACAAAGGAAAGCCCAATTCGATTGAAACATTTGAAAAAAGTTTGGACGGTTATTTCCGCATGCTAGTGGAGTACGACATTGTAACCCCGCGGGAATACCGATTGATTTGTAATATGACTCACACCATGTTGGAATTTTGTCCAGAAGGACACCGCCGAGAAGCGGTGAAGGCCATGATTCGGCGCATAGAGTGGGTCTTGAAAGGAGAATAACTATGCTTTGTGATCGTTGTCATGGAAGAGAAGCTACCGTCCATGTGACACAAATCATCAATGGACGGAGAAGCGAACAGCATCTTTGCCAGGAATGTGCAGCCAAAGAGCATGTAATGCAGTCGTCTTTTGGCCGCTTGGACAGAGATTTCTTTAGCAGTCCTATAGAATCGTTCTTTGAAGGCCGCATGCCTTCTTTCTTCGGAAGAAATCCGATAGAAATAGAAAGCCAGCCGGTAGAGGAAGAGCAGGAAGGGCCGATGTTCCAAGAAGGACTCCGTAGAAGTCCGGATAGCTATGAAGCCTTCCGAGAAAAAATTCGTCCCGCTTTCCAAAAGAAACAGGCCGATGTTTCAGAAGCAAAGGAGGTTCCTGTAGAAACAGAAGACACCCCGACAGATCCGAAACTGGCAGAGCTAAAAAAGGCTCTCAAATCCTGTATTTCCAGAGAAGACTATGAAGGAGCTGCTAGAATCAGAGACCAGATCCGGGAAATGGAAAAGTGATGTGAGTAGCTAGTGACTGGTGACTAGTGACTGGTGACTAGGAAATAAAATGCCAGTCACGAGTCACTAGTCTACCAGTCACAGATACCATCCGTTTTCTGTGATGCTGGGGTGGAAGTATATTTGGAAAATATATTTTTTTACCCCTAAAAGTCAAAATGTTAATAATAAAAGTCAGTTGCATTCATAGAGATTAGTAGGTGAAGTGAGATAAGCGATGATTTCTGTTGAGAGAAAGGTTTCTCAGGTTACTCAAGTCGCTCAAGTCCCTCAGGTTACTCGAATGAGACGATGACGTTAAAGTCTAATGGCACATTCGAGAAACCTGAGAACTCTTAGAACCTTGAGAACCCTGAGCAACCTGAACCTCCAGCGAAATCAAACCTATTGTCTCAAATCCATATGAGATATAGGTGCTGAAGGTTCTAGTGGTTCTAAAGGTTTCTCGAATGAGATGATGACGTCAAAGTCTAATGGCACATTCGAGAAACATAAGAACCCTTAAAACCTTGAGAAACCTGAGCAACCTGAATCTCTAGCGAGATCCTACCTACTGACTCGATATTTCAAATAACAAACAAAGAGGAGTGATTATAATGGAAGATAGATATACAGATGGCGTGAAAAACGCTTGGAAATTCGCTATGCAAGAAGCCCAAAAACTGGGCAGCGATTACGTGGGCACCGAACACCTGCTTCTGGGGATCGCCCATGAAAAAGACACTGCCGGCGGCAAGATTCTGAATGCCTTAGGCATCACCGTAGAATCGGTAGAACCTTTACTGGAAGGGCAGAGCAGAAATGGTATTTTCGGCCGGCAAGAAATGTACGTGGCACCTCGCACCAAGAGAGTGCTGGAAATGGCAGTGGAAGAAGCCAATGAATTGGGCAATTCCTTCGTGGGCACCGAGCACTTGTTGCTCGCCATTCTCCGTGAAGGCGGCGGATTGGCTATGCAGATTCTCCAGCACTTCGATGTGACCCAGGAAAAATTGCAAAAAGCCTTTGAACAGTATATTTCGGAAGACGGGAAATCCTCCGGCGGGGCTGACCTGGGCGAAATGGGCGACTTCGCTATCGACTTGAACGAAAAAGCCAAACAAGGAAAGATTGACCCTGTGATTGGCAGAAAAGAAGAAATCAACCGGGTCGTACAGATTCTTTCCCGTAGAAATAAAAATAACCCGGTGCTGATTGGTGAACCAGGCGTGGGCAAAACCGCCATTGCCGAAGGACTGGCTCAGCGGATTGTGAATAACGATGTGCCAGAAATTCTCAAAAATTGCCACATTATTTCCTTGAACATGTCCTCCGTGGTGGCAGGCACTAAGTACAGAGGCGAATTTGAAGAACGACTGAAAAAAGTCATTGACGAAGTGAAACAGCACAAAGACTGGATTCTCTTCGTAGATGAACTTCACACCCTCATTGGTGCTGGCTCCACCGAAGGTTCCATGGATGCGGCAAACATCATGAAACCAGCCCTGGCAAGAGGGGAACTGCGTTGCATCGGTGCGACTACGCTCAAAGAATACAAGAAATACATCGAAAAAGATGCGGCACTGGAACGTCGTTTCCAGCCTGTCAAAGTGGGTGAACCGACGCCGAAAGACACTTTGGAAATCTTGAAAGGCCTTCGGGATCGGTACGAAGCTTTCCATAAAGCCAAAATCACCGACAAAGCTTTGGAAACCGCTGTGGAACTCTCCGGTCGTTACATCACCGACCGTTTCCAGCCAGATAAAGCCATTGACGTCATCGATGAAGCCGCTGCTAAAGTTCGTCTCCAGGCTTCCTCTACTCCAGAAGGACTGAAGAAGAAAGAAGAAGAACTGGCTTCCACTTTGAAAGAAAAAGAAGCTGCCGTTTCTACCCAGGACTTTGAAAAAGCCGCTCAATATAGAGACCAGGCCAAGAAACTAGAAGGAGAAATCGCCCAGATGAAAAATGCTTGGAAAGGCGGAGACCATGATCACCTGACCGTCACCGAAGAAGATGTGGCCGAAGTGGTGTCCAAATGGACCGGCGTACCGCTGCAGAATCTGAAACAGAGCGATTCCGAACGGTTGCTTCATTTGGAAGACGAACTCCATAAGAGAGTGGTGGGGCAGGAAGAAGCTGTCCATGCTGTGGCTACCGCCATTCGCCGGGCAAGAGCTGGCATGAAAGACCCGAAACGTCCGATTGGCTCCTTCCTCTTCCTGGGCTCTACTGGTGTAGGTAAAACCGAACTGGCTAGAGCACTGGCAGAAACCATGTTTGGCAGCGAAAAGAACATGATTCGTTTCGATATGTCCGAATACATGGAGAAACACGAAGTTTCTCGTCTCGTCGGCGCACCTCCAGGATACGTCGGCTACGAAGAAGGCGGCCAGCTCACCGATGCTGTCCGTAAGACCCCATATAGCGTCATCCTCTTCGATGAAGTTGAAAAAGCCCATATGGACTTCTTCAACATCCTGCTCCAGGTACTCGACGATGGTCGTCTGACCGATGGGCAGGGTCGTACCGTAGACTTCACAAACTGCGTCATCATCATGACTAGTAACTTGGGATCCAATTTTCTGAAAGGGAAGATGGGCAAACTGGGCTTCTCCGCCGGTGAAAAAGACGAGAAGAAAGAAACCTTTGAAGACGTGAAGAAACTCATGTTGGATGAAGTGAAGCACACCTTCCGTCCAGAATTCATCAACCGTATCGATGAAATCATCGTCTTCCATCCGCTCACCCAGGAAAACCTCTCCTCCATCGTGAACTTGATGTTGGATAAAGTGGCGAAGAAAGTGGAACACTTCCATGTGAAACTGGACGTCACTGATGCCGCTAAAAAGATTCTCATCGACCACGGGACCGATGTGGAATACGGCGCTCGTCCACTTCGTCGGACCATTCAGAAAGAAGTGGAAGACCCGATTTCTGAACTCATCCTCAATGGAGAATTGGAAAACAAGAAAGTCCTCCATATTGATGTGGATGATAAGAAACAGCTGAGCTTCAAGGCGGAATAAGCTTGTTAGTAGGCAGTTTGCAGTAGGCGGTAGGCAGTAAAACACAACTGCCGACTGCAAACTGCTAACTGCCAACTTGTCAAAGAGCCATGAAATAGTGAGAAATCATTGTTTCGTGGTTCTTTTTTGTTGCTGGTTATCTATTGTTTGTTGTTGGAACTAGACAACTAACAACAAAATACAACTGGCTTTCTTTTTATTCTTTTGCTACAATACAAGTAAGAGAGGCATGAAGAATTGGTGTTGGTAGATGTGCTAACGCTTGCGGTTACAGGTTGCTCAAGGTTCTAAGGGTTCTCAGGATGCTCAGGTTTTCCGTATGGGCCAATAGACGCTAGCGCTATCATTTCATTCAAGGGACCTAAAAACCTTTAGAACCCTTTGCAACCTTAGAAACTTGTACATCAGCAGAAATCATCGCATATTTCACTTACCATCTGTAGTAAGAAAAGAAGGTGATGCCCGTGAGTAGAATTAAGACTTGGGAAGAACTGACGATTCAGGACAATTTCCTCTTTCAAAAGGTCATGCAGAATAAACGGATTTGCAAGCATCTGATTGAACGGATATTGCATATCAAAATTCAGGAAATCACATTTCCTGATGCCGAAAAATCCATTGACATTCGATATGATAGCAAAGGGATTAGTCTCGATGTGTATGTGAAAGATGAAACAGGTCGTGTGTTTGATATTGAAATGCAATGTACCAATGGGACGGATGATGAACTAGCCAAACGAACGCGGTACTATCAAGGCATGATAGATATGGAAATTCTGGGAAAAGGAGAACTTTATAATAAGCTCAATCCAACCTATATCATATTTATCTGTACCTTTGATCCATTTGAGGAAGGCTTGCCCATGTATACCTTCCGAAATCGATGTGTGGAAAAAGAAGGATTGGAATTGGGCGACCAGACGACGAAACTATTCCTGAATAGCAAAGGGCATAGTGATGATTTGGATCCAGATATAGCCGCTTTTCTGCGATATGTAGATGGGAAAGCACCGCATGGTGAGTTTACAGAAGAATTGGACCAAGAAGTGGTTCGTGTGAAAAGACATGATGAAACGAGGCGAGAATATATGACACTGTATATGGAACTTAGAAAGCTTAAAGAAGACACTTTAAAAGAAGGTATAGAAAAAGGGATTCAAAAAGGGATTGTACAAGGACGGGAAGAAGGTAGAGCAGAAGAAAGACGAGAAGCCAATCGCTCTTTTATTATGAACTTGCTGGGAATGAATATGCCAGTAGATACTATTGCTAAGGCAGTGGGACAAACGCCTCAATATGTACAGCATGTCATTGATGAGGCCCATAGATCTCAGACTGCCAATCAGTAAGGTGAGGTAAAAGCATGCGATGGGATATGATACTAAAAAAAGCCAGAGAGGAAGAATACAGAGAAGGATTTGAGATAGGCCTGAAAATGGCTAAAGAAGAACATTTGCGATTTGTTATCATGAATTTGGTGAATATGGAAAAGCCGGTAGATTTTATCGCAAAGGCCGTAGGCGAGACGCCGCAATATGTGGAACAGGTCATCGCGAAGGCACAGGCATTGCAAGTGGGAAGTAAATGATTTGCGCATTTGATAAAAGGCACTCTCTATGTTGGGGAGTGCCTTTTTGTTAGTTGTTAGTTGTCTGTTGTTGGTTGTTTGGAGCCAGATAACCAACAACTAATAACCAGCAACAATTACTAACTCAAACTTCCCACCTCAGAAATGTTGGTTTACCTCGATACAGTGCTGTATCAAGGGACATTTAAATACGGATGATAGGCCCATCGGGCCCTCCAAGGGGATCTTGTTAAAATAAGAAGAAGGTAGCAGCGAAACCGTCATTTCGACCGATCATATTTGTGCTTGATGATGTAAAAGTTATGAAATGATTTGTGTCCCTGAGTGGAGAAATCTCAGCGGCACCAGCGATAAAGGCTTGATGACTGAATTCCGTTTCTGTCTTTAAGCCCTTACCGCTAGTGCTGAAGAGATTTCTCCACTCAGG
>CAVBRV010000031.1:0-7464 GCA_963597965.1 Paludibacteraceae bacterium
TTTATCCAAAGCATCGTCAAGGAAATCCTTAAATAGCTCGCTATTCTCGGATTTGCTTTCCTTGCTTTGAATAAAAATTCAAGAATCAGTTCAAATAACGATTAAATCAGTGTTTCCTTAAGCAAAATATGTCATGATTTCTGTTGAGGTAAAGGTTGCTCAAGTTACTAAGGGTTCTCAAGGTTCTCACGTTTCTCGAATGAGCTGTTAACGCTAGTGTACTGTATCGATGATATTTAGCTAAATCATTAAATGCTACGGATATATCGCTATGAATAAAACGATAGCAGCACTAGCGTGTGGCCCCTTGGAGAAGGGACGGCGAAGCCGGGGATAGAATGGCCCGAAGGGACATATTTTAACCATAGCGGTATGTGCTTACTTGCGATAAGCAAATATTGGCGTTTCATATCGCTATAATGAAATGTGTTTCTACGAAACACTCTATCCCCCTGCCCCCTTCTTCAAGGGGGGGGACGATGCTTACCGCATATTCAACATATATTTTTATAGCAGTAAATATCAATGATACAGTACACTAGTGTTCATAGGCACATTCGAGAAACCTGAGCAACCTTAGAACCCTTAGAACCTTGAGCGACCTGTAACCGCAAGCCGTAGCATGCCGACTCACTCAAATCCTTAACTTAACAGCACAATTCACAAGGAGGAAAGACCATTTATCATGGATCGCAGACAGCAAAAAACTCGCATGGCTATTTTTGACGCATTCAGTGCTTTATTATCCGAAAAATCCTATTCCAAAATCACCATCCAAAACATCATCGACCGGGCGAATATCGGCCGCAGTACATTCTATGCCCATTTCGAGACCAAAGATGACCTCTTAGAAGAAATGTGTCATGAACTCTTCGACCACATCATCGACGGCGTGATGAATGACAATCACACCAGTGACCATCACATGGCACCGGGGGAACCGGATCCCGTTTTTTGTCACTTGCTCCAGCACATCCAGGCCAATACAAATCACGTCCGGGACTTGCTCACTTCAGAACGATCCGATTTCTTCTTGCGCTATTTCAAATCCAGCCTTTCCACGCTCATCGCGGATTACCTCTTGAAAGACCATCCCTTCAGCGACAGAGTGCCTAAAGATTTCCTGCTGAATCACATTTCCGGTAGCTTTGTAGAAATGGTTCAGTGGTGGGTCAGAAATAAGATGAAGCAAACACCGGAGGAATTGGATCGCTATTTCCAGGCGGTCATATTTCCGGTCTTGTAGCTAGCGGCTACTCGATAATTTGTACGCCCGATGTTTGCTGAAGATTTCTTTGCACTCACTGTTGTTAGTTGTTGGTTGTCAGTTGTTTGGCCCCAACAACTAACAACCAACAACAATGAGGAAAAAGGTTATTATTCCTTAACCTCCCCAAATGTTTCCCGCGAAATTCTCAATCCTATCCCCCCAAAAAGTCCCTACACAAGACATGTGTTTTACGCTATAATAGTAAAAATAAATTGGTCATATAGTGACTGGTGGACTGGTGACTGGTGACTCGTAATTAGAGCATACTTTTTCTAGTCACGAGTCACCAGTCACTAGTCACTAATTTTCATTGAAAATTAATTTGACCAAAAAAGACAAAAGGCGTATATTTTACCTTAATATCTTTGTCCTATTTTTTTATTTAAGGAGGAAATAATGGCAACCTATATTAATGAACCGGCACACACCTTCAACGAATATCTTCTCATTCCAGGATATTCCGATTGCAACTGCATCCCAGCAAATGTTTCTCTGAAAACCCCACTGGTGAGATTCAAAAAAGGGGAAGAACCGGCCATCACATTAAATATTCCTATGGTTTCTGCGATCATGCAGGCTGTCTCCGGTGAAAAACTGGCAGTAGAACTCGCAAGAAACGGCGGCGTTTCTTTCATCTATGGTTCTCAGACACCTGAAGAAGAAGCAGCCATGGTTGCCAGAGTCAAAGCCCAGAAAGCAGGCTTCGTACCTTCCGACTCCAACCTGTCTCCAGAAAATACATTGGCCGACATCCTGGCCCTGAAAGCCAAGACCGGCCACTCCACGGTGGCTATCACCGAAGACGGCACTTCCAACGGCAAACTGGTAGGCATCGTTTCCTCCAGAGACTACCGCGTGAGCCGCATGGATAAGAGCGAAAAAATTAAAAATTTCATGACCCCTGCTGAAAAATTGGTCAAAGCCACCTACGGCATCACCCTCTCCGAAGCAAACGACATCATTTGGGATAATAAAATCAATTCCCTCCCGGTCCTCTACGAAGACGGCCGCCTCTATGGCTTCGTATTCCGCAAAGACTACGATTCCCATCAGGAAAACCCAAATGAAATGTTGGATGCGCAGAAACGCTTTATCGTGGGTGCTGGCATCAATTCCAGAGACTACGCTGAACGCGTACCGAAACTGATCGACGCTGGTGCGGACGTACTCTGCATCGACTCCTCCGAAGGTTTCTCGGAATGGCAAAAAATCACCATCAACTGGGTCCGTGAACGGTATGGCGAAACCGTCAAAATCGGTGCGGGCAACGTAGTCGATCGTGACGGTTTCCTCTTCCTCGCAGAAGCAGGCGCTGACTTCGTCAAAGTCGGCATCGGCGGCGGTTCCATCTGCATCACCCGTGAAACCAAGGGCATCGGCCGCGGCCAAGCTACCGCTCTCATCGAAGTCTGCCAGGCCAGAGATGAATACTACAAGAAAACCGGCATTTACGTACCGGTATGCTCCGACGGCGGCATCGTTTACGACCACCACATCACATTGGCCCTCGCTATGGGTGCCGACTTCGTCATGCTGGGCAGATACTTCGCACGTTTCGACGAATCCCCAACCCAGAAGAGAACCGTAGGCGGCACAGTAGTCAAAGAATACTGGGGCGAAGGTTCCAACCGTGCTAGAAACTGGGGCCGTTATGACCTGGACGGTTCCAAGAAACTAGCCTTTGAAGAAGGGGTCGATTCCTACGTACCATACGCTGGTCCATTGAAAGAAAACGTAGAAAAGACCTGCGCTAAAATCAAAGCCACCATGTGCAACTGCGGTGCCATCACCATCCCGCAGCTCCAGGAAAAGGCAAAACTGACCCTCGTTTCCGCTACTTCCATTGTAGAAGGCGGCGCTCACGACGTCATTAGAAAAGAAAAAGACAGCTCTGATAGATAATCGGTGCAATGAAAAACTCCCGCTTCGGCGGGAGTTTTTTGTTGTATGGTTAGCAGTTGGCAGTTGGCAGTTGGCAGTTGGCAGTTGGCAGTTGGCGGTTGGCGGTTGGCGACTAACTCCTTTTGCCCCCTTTCTTTGAAAGGGGGTAGCGGAACGAGCGAAGCGAGTGCAGCGGGGGATAGCTCCCACTTGCGGTTTGGCAACATTTATCATCACCTGCTAAGGCGTCTTACTCTAGCGGTATAAAAAATATCCGTCATTTCGACCGACGAGATTTGTGCTTGATGAATGTGCAGAATCAAGCGACTATGTGAGACAAAAGTGGAGAAATCTTGTGACACTAACGAGAAAATCGCTATTGACACAAGATTTCTCCACTTCTGTCCAACATAGTCGCAGAAAAACGATAGATACATCTAGCACAAATTCCATCGGTCGAAATGACGATACAGATTCCACTAACATATTATCAGCTGCCCGTTAATTCATTTTTCAATAGCAAGAAACCGGATTAGCGATTGTTGCTGCTTGTTAGTTGTTTGTTGTTGGGGCCAAACAACCAACAACCAACAACACTCACCAATCCGATTTCTTGCTACGGCCAACAATCAATCAAAAAACGGTTTCACGAGAAATCCAATCTCTCATGAAACCGTTTTTTACTATAAAAATAGGGATTAGTAGCTAGGGATTAGGGAATGCTCTTTCTAATCCCTAGCTACTTGATCTCTCATTATTTTCATTGATAGTGATGCACCGGCGTTGCATGAAGTTTACTGCCAACTGCCTACGGCCTACTGCCCGCTGTTAATGCCCATCCTTCGGAAACGGATAAAACGTAATCCCATGTTTCCCATGCTCTTTCGTATAATACAAAGCACTATCCGCATCGGTAAACTGACTCTTCCCCGGATTCTTCCGATCCGTGAAAGCCACACCCACACTCAAGGACACCGGTGGCAAGCCATCTGTGGGATGAGAGAGCTGTTCATTGATGACATCGATTCGATTGATGACAGTATGCATCAAATCACTGGTCATTTCCACCATGATCACCGCAAATTCATCGCCGCCGATACGGCAGATATAATCTATATCGCGGAAAGTGGTCAGCAACAGACGCGCCACTTTTTGCAAGATCGCATCCCCTACGGCATGACCGTTATTATCATTGACCGACTTGAAAACGTCCACATCGATGAGGATAAGAGCAAAATCCTTTTTATCTTTTTCATAGATGTTGAAAATCTGATTGTAGGATCCCCGGTTCAGCAAATCCGTCAATGGGTCGTGTTCCGCCTGGTGTTTGATGAGGCGCTGCCGTTCTTCGTTTTCCTGATAAATCCGGTTATAGGTCTTCCCCAATTTCTGGAGCTCATAGGCACCGCCTACGGTCAGTAATTGGTCTTTCTCTATATCATGATTGTAGACCACCAAAGGCTTCACAATCCAATGGCGCATGATGAGACAAAGTGCAAAGGCCAGCACCGAGAAGGAGAGCATGCACACTAGAATCCATATAAAGATACGACTAAACAGAGCAGACGCTTGATCCTGCCGTTCATAAATGGTTTCACTGAAACGAGAAGACGCCACTGCCACTTCATGAGAAATTTCTTCCTTTGACTCTTCATAAGCCGGACTGATGAGCAACGTTTCCGCCTTCACCAATTTCTCTCGTGGAGATAAGTTCGCATCCTCCGGTTTCAACGTGACTTTCCGTATTTCCTCAGGCCAAGTAGAAATATCCGCCCCTACGCTTTCCTCGATAAGCCGCATGGCGTAGTACTCCATATTCATCAAGTCCCGCGAGGTGAAAAGGGCCTGACGCAAGGCCTGCAACGATTCCGCATGGGCATCCAGTTTGGAAAGGTCGTTCAACGCCTTCTCTCTGGTCTTCGTCACATTGGCTTCTTCAAAATAGGCATCAATATATTTCCGATCCCCTGTAGCCGCCGCCTGACGCACCTGCCGGGTCAGTATATCCGAACCTTCCTGCAATTCTTGCACCGCATAGCGGCAATCGATGTAATCCTGCACCGAAGAACGGAGCACTTGATACTGCTGGTATCCCCAAACTGCCATGCCGATGGAGGTCATGCAGAGCACGACGGCGATGATGATGCTCCATTGGCTGACAATCCGTATTTTTATCTTTCCCGCCATAATCATTCCTTTCCATAGACTTGGCAACGCTATCATGAGTAGGTATGACTCCAATAGTAATGACAGGTTGCTCAAGGTTCTCAGGGTTCTAAGGTTACTCAGGTTCCTAGAACGTGCCAATAAACGCTAGCGTCATCAGCTGATTCGAGAGAGCATTTAGGCCCTTGAGCACTCTTGAAGAGATTTCCTTAAACGTAAATAGTGAGTGCTTGTTAATTCGTTTTTTCAATAGAAAGAACTTGGATTGGTGATTGTTGCTGGTTGTTAGTTGTTTGTTGTTGGGATCCAGACAACTAACAACTAACAACCAACAACTAATTTCACCCTTCGCCATAAAAGACGGACCCCAGCGAGCCCTCAACTACATACATCTGTTAGAGTTCATTTATAATATTTCTCATTATTTTATCACGCATGTTCTATAGATACAAGGAAAAATGCCAGTAAATTCCAATGAAATATAGGTTGCTCATGGTTCTAAGGGTTCTTTATGTTAGCGGTATCATATCTATCGTCATTCCGACCGAAGTGGAGGAGTCTTTGTGTTATTCAATACTTGTATCATTGATATGCTATCCATATTGAAATGAGACTCAGCGTCTGGGGCGTAATGTATGAGGCTAACAGACAAGTGAATAGTGACGAAGTGCCTCTTACGGCTTTTCTGTTAGCCTTGAAAGTAAACGCCCCAGACGCCAAGTCTTATTTCATTTTCTAAGTTTTTCATATCCCCTTTTATGAATAACACAAAGATCTGGGGACACGCCCTTCGGGCGGCTCAAGATGACGATACGGGAGTACCTTTAATTTACATAAGATATTTAATCCGTATTTGTCAATGGGGAGCTTAATGAATCCCCTTTAGAACCCTTAGAACCTTGAGAACCCTTAGAACCCCTTTCCCGTCAAAGAAATCATCCCATAAACCGCTTAATTCAATTTCCACTTCTCAATCGCCCGATACACCACCAAGAACAATCCACTTCCATAGGGAAACAAATCACATTCTTAATGAGCCGGCTCACAAAAATCGCCGAAGCCGCCTTATCATAGTACAGCACCAGCCAGAGCGTATTCAGCCCCAGATGAATGAGCACCATCACCAGAAGAAATGGAACGCACACAAAAGGAAATTTCACTTTCCGTCCATACAAGAAATAGCCGAAAATGAACCCCGTAAAAAAATCGGACAACGTGAACCCAGGAAAGAAAATACTGGTCCCAATCAAAGCGGTCCCGATCAAATTATCCAGTGCCCCCACAATTCCCGCCTTCCAAGGACCATAGAGCGCCCCGGCGATTGCGATAGGCAAGAAGCCAAAGGTAATTCGCACAAAGGGCGTCTGGATGGCAAAAATATAAGACAATAGCACCGCCAAACCAGTCAGCAATCCTAGGATAACTATTTCATGACGCTTACGAAATTGCATAATACCTACATCTGCAGCAATGTCATTAAGTTAGGCGAAATATGCGATGATTCCAGCTACTTCAAGGTTCTAAAGGTTCTGAGGGTTCTAAAGGTTCTCGAATGAGTGAGTAACGCTAACGTTTATCAGCTCATTTGAGAAACCTGAGTACCCTTAGAACCCTGAGCAACCTGTAATCGCAAGCGTTAGCATACCTACTGGCTCAAATCCTTAAGGAAACACTGATTTAATCATGGTTTGAAATTATTCTTGAATTTTTATTCAAAGCGAGGAAAGAAAATCCGCGAATAGCGAGCTATTTAAGGATTTCCTTGACGATGCTTTGGATAAAAATTCATATAATTTCAAACTCTTTGATTAAATCAGCGTTTCCTAAACTTAACAACATTACCATCTGCAAAGAACCATTCCTTGCAATAGGAAGAGTATAGCACAATCTAAAAGAAGTGACTAGAAAAATATGGATGGATTCATTATTTATCCTAGGAGTTAGAATAATGAAGGGTTATTGCTCTGCCTTGTCCATTTTCCAACATAGCAAATCTACCTCCTGTCACAAGGTTATGAAGGTTATAAAGGGTTATGTGCTTCATGTAACCTCTCATAACTCAAACTTCCCACCCGTAAAATAGTAATTCATTTCGATGTGATCTAAGTCACTTAGCGGTTTTGAATATGAATGATAGGTCCGTAGGA
>CAVBRV010000031.1:7474-19383 GCA_963597965.1 Paludibacteraceae bacterium
CCGCGAATAGCGAGCTATTTAAGGATTTCCTTGACGATGCTTTGGATAAAAATTTATATAATTTCAAACTCTTTGATTAAATCAGCGTTTCCCTAGGACATCACCCTAGCACAGCTGGTCGGGACAGGCTATATTCTGGAATAGTTCCATGCTTTATGTTGTTTTTTCGATAGCTATCAGCGAAGGGAAACGAGACCTATACAAGAAATTTCCCCGCCGCCCTTTTCTCCATCGCCCTTTGCAAAGTAAGTACTTAGCAATGAAGAAAATTCTTTCGGAAAATTTTCTTTCCATGTGGGATCTCATTTACCCCTCTATCTATATAATCAATTTAAGAAAGCCAAATTTTACATTCTTATGTTAGAGTTTCATTAATCTTTTTCATTGGTGACCAGAATTGTTGTTAGTTGTTTGTTGTCGGTTGTTTGACCCCAACAACAAACAACCGACAACAAACAACAATCGAGCAAAATAAAAACTGGCAACCCGCAACCAGTCACTGAGATATAAATCCCAGTCACTAGTCACAAGTCACCAGTCACTTAAAATAGGCTAGATTACATCCCGAAAGGCCATACGATCGGGATAACGACCAGGCAAACAATCAGAGAAATCAAACACATGGGAACGCCTACTTTTGCGTAGTCGTTGAAAGAGAATCCGCCAGGTCCGAGAACCAGGGTGTTTGGCGGAGTAGCCATTGGGGTAGCAAATGCGCAAGATGCAGCAATGCCAAGTGCCATCAGAACCGGTTTCGGGTCAGCACCAATGGACTGAGCGATAGAAATACCAATCGGAGCGAGAAGTGCTGCGGATGCAGTATTGGACATGAACTGAGTCAGTACGTTAGAAATCAGGAACAGTACAGCAGTCAGTACATACGGATTCGGGTTGGTGCCCATCATGCTAACTACGGTGTCAGCAATCAGTTTGCCAGCGCCGGTCTTTTCCATAGCAGATGCCACAGAAAGCATACCAGCAAAGAGGAAAATGGTTACCCAGTCGATACCAGCGTAGGCTTCTTTTTCTTTCAGGCAGCCGGTCACTACGCAAAGGATAGCACCGGTAACTGCTGCAGTATGGAGCGGAACAGTTTTCAGGTCCAGAGCCATGCAAAGAACAACGCCGATCAGAATAAGGCCAGCAATCCACATTTTGACAACACTTTTTGGAGCACCATCGTCAGAAGCACCAGCTTCTTCTTTCGCTGCTTTGATCGCTTCTTCGTCCATAGCACCAGCCGATTTATCAGCTACAAAATGACGACCCACAAACAGAGTATATACCGTGATAACCAGAGACAGCGGAATACCAATCCAAGCAAATTCAAAGAATCCGAAGGTTGGAAGACCAGCGGTGGTCAGAGCACCAGTCACGATAACGTTTGGCGGCGTACCGATCATGGTGATAGTACCACCCACGTTAGCAGCGATAGCCAGAGGCATGAGCTGTTTAGAAACAGACAGCTTAGCCACAGAGCAAATACCAATGATAACTGGCATCAGGCATGCTACGGTACCGGTGTTAGAAGATACAGAAGACAAAATGATGGTCACAATCATGATAGCTGCCATCAGCGGTACTTCATTGGTACCAGCCTTTTTAACAACAGCTACACCGATAGCTTCGGCCAAACCAGTTTTGAACATGGCTGCGCCGATGACGAACATACCGCCGAAGAGTACGACGGTGGAATTAGAAAGACCTGCATATACTTCTTTGGATGGGAGAACGCCCAAAATGCCAAGTGCGGTACATGCAGCCATAGCGGTAACTGCCAGTGGAATCAATTCCGTAATGAACAGGAATGCAGCAATCGCCAGGACACACAGTGTGATAATAGCGGGATCCATAAGTCACCTTCCTAGATAAATATAAACTAACATTGTCACGGCGCTTACTCATTCTAAAGAAATGACAAAAAATGATAGCAATAAGCAAAAACTTCTTCAGAAACACAAACCTGTCTTCTCGCTTCCCTCCTTCATAGAAGCCAAATTCTAAAAATAATTCCTATTCGGCCTGTATTTTAATAGCCGCATAAAAATAATTCCTCTTTCTCATAAAACGCCGAAGTCTATATTACAAGATACAAAAATGAAATTCAAATCCCTGACCGCCTCTGAACTATTTAGGTATCTATGAAATAAAACTCCCTATTGACTTTTTATTTTTCTTTCATATCCATACTATACTATCTTTTTTGCACTTGCATTATTCTATTTAAAAAATAGCCGCCTATCTTTTTATCCATTGTTAGCTATGTTTCTCAAACGATATGCGAATGCGATGCAATAAGTTGCAAATTTAGGTGGATTGAAATTTGATTTCTACATTTGATGGTACACCGCTCTTTTTCCATATGTATTTATAAGGGATATAGATTTTTTCTTTAATAGGGTTCTGGGACACCGTTTTGCGTTTAAGGCACTTTGTCTTAGGGTTCTAGAACACCGCTTTCCGTTTGAGGCATTTGGTTTTCAATCCGCTGTGCTAAGGTTCTGGAACGTCGTTTTTCGTTTGTGACATTTTGTCTTTGATCCGCTGTCTTAGGGTTCATGAACACCGTTTTTCATAGAAGCATTTTCTCTTCACCCCGCTGTGCTAAGGTTCTGGAACACCACTTTTCGTTTAAGACACTTTTCCTTCGTTCCGCTGCGCTAGGGTTCTGCTTGCGTCATTTGTGAATCAGAACCTTATGATACACATTTCATCTCCATATCCCGCTATCCGCTTCATCGCTACAGAACCCTAAAATGCACGCTTCACCTCCATGTTCCTCCCTCCATCCCGTCGCTACAGAACCCTTGCATTGCGGAAATAAATCCCCAAAGCCACCAACCACATCCACCACCCCCAGAACCTATATAAAAACTCGCGGCGCTTCCAAATAGTTATGCGCCGCCACCACCACTCCTCACTCCTCATTCCTAACTCCTCACTTTTCTGCCTACTGCTAACTGCCTACTGCCAACTTCCCGGCTTCGCCGGCATAAAAAAAGAACCCCGGTGACAAAAGTCACTGGAGTTCTTTTCATTCACATAGAGACATTAGCCTCCGAACTGTGCCAGCATGGTGCCTGCAGCTACTGCGGTACCGATAACGCCTGCTACGTTCGGGCCCATAGCCTGCATCAAGAGGTAGTTGGATGGGTTATCTTTCAGCCCAACAACCTGAGATACACGAGCTGCCATTGGAACTGCAGATACGCCTGCGGAACCAATGAGTGGGTTGATCTTGTTGCCAGAAACGATTCTCATAATCTGACCAAATGCTACGCCGCCTGCGGTGCCTGCTGCGAATGCAATCAGGCCGAGAACGATGATTTCGATGGTCTGGATTCTGAGGAATTTGTCGCCGGTCATGGTCAGGCCTGTGCCGGTTGCCAAGAAGATGGTAACGATGTTGCACAGTGCATTCTGAGCGGTGTCGGAAAGACGAGCGGTTACGCCGGATACTTCAAACAGGTTGCCCAGGCAGAGGCATCCCATCAGGGCTGCTACTGGTGGCAGAAGCAGGGATACAACGATGGATACTACGATTGGGAACATAACCTTTTCAAAGTGGGTAACAGGACGAAGAGTGGTCATCTTAATCTTACGCTGTTCTTTGGTGGTGCAGAGTTTCATGATTGGTGGCTGAATCAGCGGAACCAGGGACATGTAGGAGTAAGCTGCTACTGCGATAGCACCCAGAAGTTCTGGAGCCAGTTTAGAGGACAGGTAAATAGCGGTCGGGCCGTCAGCACCACCGATGATGCCGATGGCTGCTGCCTGTGGAGCAGTGAAGCCCAGAACCATAGCACCAGCCAGTGCTACGAATACGCCGATCTGAGCAGCTGCGCCCAGGAGCATGGTCTTCGGGTTCGCAATGAGTGGACCAAAGTCGGTCATGGCGCCTACGCCCATGAAAATCAGCGGCGGGAAAATTTCGTATTTAATACCGAAGCCGATGGCCATCATAACGCCCATTTCGTCTTCAAACCCGGTGTTCGGGAAGTTTGCCATAATATCGCCAAATGCGATTGGAAGAAGAAGCAGTGGTTCATACTGCTTTGCAATTGCCAAGTAGAGAAGGATAAGACCTACTCCGATCATTACTACGTTTTCCCAGGTCAGATTGGAGAAACCGGAATCTGTCCATACGGAAACGAGTGCTCTCATAAAGCCGTCCATGTTGAGACCTCCTAAATAGATGGTTGTTTGTTAATGCAGAGGCTAGGGATTAAGGATTGGAGATGAGGGATTGTAATCCAATTTCCTAATCCCTAGTCCCTAGCTACTAATCCCTAATTATTTCTTCTTATTTTTGGTTGGATCCACAATGTGAATCAGCTGAATAACGCATGCCAGGAAAATAAGAACGCCGAATACGATGACCATGTTGGTCAGGCAAATCGAAAGCGGGCCCGGAGTTTCCATAGTTTAAATCCACCTTTCTGAAGATTTGTTAGAGTTTACTGTCAGAAATCATCCTATTTCTGACAGTAAGCCTTACATCAAAACTGGAGAATGTACTGATTACATGCCGAATGGCCATACGATCGGGATAACGATCAGGCAGACAACAAGGGAAATCAAGCACATCGGAACGCCTACTTTTGCGTAGTCGTTGAAAGAGAATCCGCCAGGTCCAAGAACCAGGGTGTTTGGCGGAGTAGCCATTGGGGTAGCAAATGCGCAAGATGCAGCAATGCCAAGTGCCATCAGAACCGGTTTCGGGTCAGCGCCGATGGACTGAGCGATAGAAATACCAATCGGTGCCAAGAGGGCAGCGGATGCAGTGTTGGACATGAACTGGGTCAGGATGTTAGAAATCAGGAACAGTACAGCGGTCAGTACATATGGATTCGGGTTTTCGCCCATCATATCAACCACAGTGTCAGCAATCAGTTTGCCAGCACCGGTTTTTTCCATAGCAGATGCCACAGAAAGCATACCAGCGAAGAGGAAAATGGTTACCCAGTCGATACCAGCATAAGCTTCTTTTTCTTTCAGGCAGCCGGTCACTACGCAAAGGATAGCGCCGGTTACAGCTGCGGTATGGAGCGGAACAGTCTTCAGGTCCAGAGCCATGCAGAGAACTACGCCCAGAAGAATCAGACCAGCAATCCACATTTTTACAACGCTCTTCGGGCCATCTCCGCCTGCACCAGCTTCTTCTTTAGCCGCTTTGATAGCATCTTCGTCCATAGCGCCAGCAGATTTATCTGCTACGAAATGACGACCAATGAAGAGGGTGTAGAGAACGATAACCAGGGACAGCGGAATACCAATCCAAGCAAATTCAAAGAATCCGAAGGTTGGAAGACCTGCAGTGGTCAGAGCGCCGGTAACGATAACGTTTGGTGGGGTACCAATCATGGTGATGGTGCCGCCTACGTTAGCAGCGATAGCCAGAGGCATAAGCTGTTTGGAAGCAGACAGTTTTGCTACAGAGCAGATACCAATGATCACTGGCATCAGGCAAGCTACAGTACCAGTGTTGGAAGATACTGCGGAAAGAACGATGGTAACAACCATGATAGCTGCCATCAAAGGTACTTCATTGGTGCCTGCTTTTTTAACAACAGTCACACCAATGGCTTCGGCCAAGCCAGTTTTGAACATGGCTGCGCCGATAACGAACATACCGCCGAAGAGTACGACGGTGGAGTTGGAAAGGCCTGCATATACAGCCTTGGATGGGAGAACCCCCAGAATACCAAGTACGGTACATGCTGCCATAGCAGTGACTGCCAGCGGAATCAGTTCGGTAATGAACAGGAATGCAGCGACAGCCAGGACACACAGCGTAAGAATAGCGGGATCCATAATTCACCTTCCTATGTAATACATATACTATTTCATTCGGATAAAGAATTCTTTATGACGCCAAGGAATTCTTTATATTGTCTTTCTTTTAATTATGGGTCTCATTTACTTTTATGAAATATAAGTGCTGTTTAAAAACCATAACCATATCGAAAAACACGTGCTCTTTGAAAACCTCTATCCTCCTTCATATGCCTGAGCTAGGACTTCATATTTTGTTTAGAGAATCCTTAGATTCTCTTTGAACGCCGGAATCTATAATACAGGAATTATAGAATTTTTTCAATCAAACATAGTATACACATGTATTTTTAGGTATGAATACTATGTTTTTGGTTGGCGGTCATAATTTGTTCCAAGTTCAAAGGATGAACGAGGCTATACATCCTTTGTATTTTTTGTATATTTGTAGCTATATATCTATTTAACACTCCCGATTTCGCCATATATCTCCATTTTTCATAAGAAATATAAAAATTCAGCATACAATATTCTGAATGAATATTTTTTAGGCTTCCCCGATTAAAAGGCCCATTATTTTCTAATGGAGTTTCCATCTTTTCCTTGTAATAAAAGAAATGAAATGATGGTATAGAATATTTCTTTAAGATTCTTAGGGTGCTTGGACACCATTTTTCGGTTGAGACACTTTCTCTTCGCCACGCTATGTTAGGGTTCTGGAACACCACTTTTCGTTTGAGGCATTTGGTTTTCGCTCCGCTATGCTAGGGTTCTGGAACGTCGTTTTTCGTTTGCGTCACTTTTCCTTCAGATCGCTGTCTTAGGGTTCATGAACACCGTTTTTCATAGAACCATTTTCTCTTCGTCCCGCTGTCTAAGGTTCTGTTGGCGTCATTTGTAAATCAGAACCTTTTGATGCACACAACATCTCCATGTTCCTCAATCCGTCCCATCGCTACAGAACCCTAAAATACACGCTTCATCTCCATGTTCCTCCATCCATTCCATCGCTACAGAACCCTTGCATTGCGGAATCGAATGCCAAAAGCTACCAACCACATTCATCTCAGACAGAACCTATATAAAAACTCGCGGCGCTTCCAAATTGTGATGCGCCGCCACCACCACTCCTCACTCCTCATTCCTAACTCCTCACTTTTCTGCCTACTGCTAACTGCCTACTGCCAACTTCCCGGCTTCGCCGGGACAAAAAAAGAACTCTGACGAGTTCTTTCTCATCAGAGTTCTTTTCATTCACAAAGAATTATTTGCCAAACTGTGCCAGCATGGTACCTGCAGCGACTGCAGTACCGATAACGCCTGCTACGTTTGGTCCCATAGCCTGCATCAAGAGGTAGTTGGATGGGTTATCTTTCAAACCTACAACCTGAGATACACGAGCTGCCATTGGTACAGCAGATACACCTGCGGAACCAATCAGTGGGTTGACTTTGTTGCCGGAAGCAATTCTCATGATCTGACCAAAGAGGACGCCGCCTGCGGTGCCTGCTGCGAATGCAATCAGGCCGAGAACGATGATTTCGATGGTCTGGATTCTGAGGAATTTGTCGCCGGTCATGGTCAGGCCTGTGCCGGTTGCCAAGAAGATGGTAACGATGTTGCACAGTGCATTCTGAGCGGTGTCGGAAAGACGAGCGGTTACGCCGGATACTTCAAACAGGTTGCCCAGGCAGAGGCATCCCATCAGGGCTGCTACTGGTGGCAGAAGCAGGGATACAACGATGGATACTACGATTGGGAACATAACCTTTTCAAAGTGGGTAACAGGACGAAGAGTGGTCATCTTAATCTTACGCTGTTCTTTGGTGGTGCAGAGTTTCATGATTGGTGGCTGAATCAGCGGAACCAGGGACATGTAGGAGTAAGCTGCTACTGCGATAGCACCCAGAAGTTCTGGAGCCAGTTTAGAGGACAGGTAAATAGCGGTCGGGCCGTCAGCACCACCGATGATGCCGATGGCTGCTGCCTGTGGAGCAGTGAAGCCCAGAACCATAGCACCAGCCAGTGCTACGAATACGCCGATCTGAGCAGCTGCGCCCAGGAGCATGGTCTTCGGGTTCGCAATGAGTGGACCAAAGTCGGTCATGGCGCCTACGCCCATGAAAATCAGCGGCGGGAAAATTTCGTATTTAATACCGAAGCCGATGGCCATCATAACGCCCATTTCGTCTTCAAACCCGGTGTTCGGGAAGTTTGCCATAATATCGCCAAATGCGATTGGAAGAAGAAGCAGTGGTTCATACTGCTTTGCAATTGCCAAGTAGAGAAGGATAAGACCTACTCCGATCATTACTACGTTTTCCCAGGTCAGATTGGAGAAACCGGAATCTGTCCATACGGAAACGAGTGCTCTCATAAAGCCGTCCATGTTGAGACCTCCTAATCAATGGTTGTTGTAAACTATAAAGGATTTCAGGTTCTGCAGGATTCTTGGGCTTCTCAGGCTCCTCGAGGTACTACCTGAGAAACGTAAGAATCAGAGAAACCTGGGTGACCTATTTCTTATTTCTTCTTATTTTTGGTCGGATCCACGATGTGAATCAGCTGAATAACGCATGCCAGGAAAATAAGAACGCCGAATACGATAACCATGTTCGTGAGGCAAATCGACAGCGGGCCCGGAGTTTCCATAAATTGAATCCACCTTTCTGTGAAAGCGAAGTGCGAAGAAAATATTTCCTCACAACTACGCAATGTAAAGTTATTTCATAGATCAGTGACTAAGTAGACTAGTGACTAGTGACTAGAATCGCATTTTCCCTAGTCACTAGTCACCAGTCACTAGCTACTAATCACTATTTCATAGAAATACTTTACTGGAAATAAAAGAGTTTCCCACACCGGCTCCTACATAAAAGAGCCGGCTTGGGAAAAATACATGACACCCTAATCCTCTTAGATACCAAATGGCCATACAATCGGGATAACAACCAGGCAAACCACCAGGGAGATGACGCACATCGGAACGCCGACTTTTGCGTAATCATTGAAGGAGAAGTTGCCAGGACCAAGAACCAGAGTGTTTGGCGGGGTAGCCATTGGGGTAGCAAATGCGCAAGATGCAGCAATCCCCAGAGCCATCAGAACTGGTTTCGGGTCAGCACCGATAGACTGTGCGATGGAAATACCGATTGGTGCCAAGAGGGCAGCGGATGCGGTGTTGGACATGAACTGGGTCAGTACGTTGGAAATCAAGAACAGAACGCCAGTCAGTACATATGGATTTGGATGGTCGCCCATCATACCTACGACGGTATCAGCAATCATCTTGCCAGCGCCGGTTTTTTCCATAGCAGATGCTACAGAAAGCATACCAGCGAAGAGGAAAATGGTTACCCAGTCAATACCAGCATAAGCTTCTTTTTCTTTCAGGCAGCCAGTGATGACGCAGAGGATTGCACCGGTAACAGCTGCAGTGTGCAGCGGAACGGTTTTGAGGTCCAGAGCCATGCAGAGAACTACGCCGATCAGAATGAGACCAGAAATCCACATTTTGGTTTTGCTCTTTGGAGCATCGCCGCCTGCACCAGCTTCTTCTTTAGCAGCTTTGATAGCGTCTTCGTCCATAGCGCCAGCAGATTTTGCAGCGATCATATGACGGCCAATGAAGAGGGTGTAAACAGTGATGACAATGGACAGCGGAATACCAATCCAAGCAAATTCGAAGAATCCGAAGGTTGGAAGACCTGCTGTGGTCAGAGCGCCGGTAACGATAACGTTTGGTGGAGTACCAATCATGGTGATGGTGCCGCCTACGTTAGCAGCGATAGCCAATGGCATCAATTCCTTAGAAGCAGGAATCTTTGCTGCCTGGCAGATACCAATGATAACTGGCATCAAGCAAGCGACCGTACCGGTATTAGAAGATACAGAAGACAATACGATGGTAACAATCATGATAGCAGCCATGAGCGGAATTTCGTTCGTGCCTGCTTTCTTTACGACTGCTACACCGATGGCTTCAGCGAGGCCTGTCTTGAACATAGCCGCGCCGATAACAAACATGCCGCCGAAGAGTACGACGGTGGAATTAGAAAGACCTGCATATACAGCTTTGGACGGGAGTACGCCGAGAATCCCAAGTACCGTACATGCTGCCATAGCGGTTACAGCCAGCGGAATCAGTTCGGTGATGAACAGAAATGCTGCAACAGCCAGGACGCACAGCGTCAGAATAGCTGGATCCATAAAAATTCACCTTCCTATGTTTTGTTAGCGGTAAAAAATTCGTAGGGTGCCACTTGAATTCTTTACGAAATTGATTTTTCAGAACATAGGAAACATTCAAGCAATACATAATGATTAATGCTGTTTGAATAAAATGAATGCCTTCCTTTTTCTGAAATATCCCTTACAACCGACTATCCTCCTTCGTACCAGTCCTGGGTTCGGACTCTCATTCAGGATGAAAACTCATTCCTGAGCACCTGCATATATTGTAACCAATAGTGTACGATTTTTCAAAAATCCATAGTATATAGTTGCAATTTTAGGCTGATATGTACTATATCCTATATTTTTCTCACATTTCCTAAAAGAATCAAATTATTACATAGCCCACTATTCTATGTTTCTATTCCTCCGTTCAATGCATTTGCTTCTATTTCCTATTATTTTCTTTATTTTTCTTATCTTTCTATTTTGTTTATATATTTCATATTTCTTCATAAAGTTTAGGCTGAGCAGAAACTATTTCAAACACATGGACTATAAATTTTCAATTTTTTACCTGTTAAACTCCTTTTCTATTGATACCTATAAATATTTTTGATTAAACATCTTGAGCATATCTTTCATATTTGGGCGGAATAGCTGAATAATTATTCAGGGGAATCTGTAGGCAGTAGGCAGTTGGCAGTAGGCAGTTTGGGAAATGGTAACTGGTGTACTGTATTGATGATACTTAGAGTATCTGCCATTTAGCATATACTGGTTTATGGTTTACATTCCGAGCTCATATGAACCAATTCGTCTGGAAGAAAGCCTCATTGGTTTAAGGTTTATGTATAAGCATATAACCCCTAAACCTTAACCCCTAAACCAATATCTCAATCATTAATAATTTCGCTACATCTCAATGAGCCCGTATACCAGTCACCGCTTCCAAAACTGCCAACTGCTAACTGCCTACTGCCAACTAAAAAAGACACCCTTCTATTTTCACAAAAGAGTGTCTCTACATACATCATCTATTATTCTTTTTCTTCCTTTTCGTGTGCGGTCTTAGCGCCACGACGTTTCGCGGCTTCGATGGTATCGGTACGGGTGCCATTCTTCATTTCCACCTTTTCTCCATGGAAATCTTCGCCGGTCAGTTCGTCTTCACGGCCCCCCATTTCGGTGCCCTTCTGACGAAGCTGTTCGATGCCTTCTTCAAAATCCATTTCCGGATGGTCTTTGAAATAGCCCTGTTCGCGGAGTTTCTTTTCCATGGATTTATAAGTCAGCGCTACCACTTCTTCCTGAGGAATGCGAATCTGCCCAGGCAGGCGCTTTTCAAACTCTTTCCAAAATTCTTCCGACGCTTTCATCAGCACGCGGCCCACCTTCTGTGTGCTGCCAATATCATAGAGCAGAGACCAAATGGGACGATTGTCCAATTTCGCATATTCATGGAACGTATAGCGATAGGTCACTGGTTTCATGAGCTGGTTTTTGAAATGGTGCACGCCGAAGATGTCATCGTAAGCAATGCGAAGTTCCTGTTTATGGCCCACACCCTTCTTCAACATGTACAATCCCTGGTCATCCAGTCGATATATCGTCTTCGTCAGCACCGTGTCCAACAGCCACCAGAGAATAGCAATCTGCATGCCAATATCAATAATCGGCACCCGGCCCTTCACAAAGCCCCAGTACGCCGTCCAGCCCACATAAGCCGCCCACAGAATAAATCCGAGAGCCGCCGTAATAATATAAGGTTTATAAAAATAAGAATAATCAACAAATTCTTTTGTTGTACTAGTTTTCGCCATGAATAAAAACTCCCTCAATCAAAGAAACATATAGAAAAACATGAAATTATTATAGCATGACACAGCGCCGTACTCAACTCTTGCCGCTAGGGAAACACTGATTTAATCGTTATTTGAAATGATTCTTGAATTTTTATT
>CAVBRV010000032.1:0-19367 GCA_963597965.1 Paludibacteraceae bacterium
AGGGGGCGAGGTCCTACGGACCTATCATTCATATTTAAAACCGCTAAATTACATTGATCACATCGAAATAAATCGCCATTTTACCAATGAGAAATTTGAGTCATTAGTCCCCTTAAACCGCTAGCCCCCAAACAACCGACAACTAACAACCAACAACGATTTTATATTGGAATAAAACTTTCAAATGGTATATAATAAGCTAGTTGTAGTATAAAAAAACTCTTTCTTTTGTAAAAATATTATTCCATTTTATTGTGGATTTTGGTGACTAGTAGACTAGTGACTGGGAGAATATATTTCCTAGTCACTAGTCACCAGTCACCGTTATTCCAGCAAAGAGCAATGTCATTAAGTTAAGCGAAACATACGATGATTTCTACGATAAAGGATCCAAGGGTTCTAAAAGCTTCTCGGACGAGCCGATGACGCTAGCGTTTATCTTACGCATTCGAGAAACCTGAGCAACCTTAGAACCCTTAGAACCTTGAGCAACCTGTAACCATTAGCGGAATCATACCCTACTCACGCAAATCCTTAACTTAACAACATTGCATCAAAGGGTACTCTATGATTGATGAATATAAAAAAATTATAGGAATTGTGGTACTTATCATAGCGGCCGCGGTTTCTATTTATGTCGGGAAAACCTACTACCCTGAGTTCTATACCCAGACGGTACACCTGACATTGGCCGGCGACATCGATGGTCTGGGGGATTATATTTCCTCCTTCGGCTATGGGGCCTTTGCGGTCAGTATCGGACTTCTCATTTTCTGTAACGTCTTTGGCATCCCCACCATTCCTTTCCTCACCGTAAATGGGGCTCTTTTCGGCTTGATTCCAGGGCTCATTATTTCCTGGATCGGCGAAGTGGTAGGTATAGAAATCAGTTTTCATATCGGTCGTGTCTTCTTCCGACAAGAAGCTCGCGCTTTCATTGAGAAACGACACATGCTAGCCAAGCTGGATAAATATAGTAGCGTGAAAAATATGGCGCTTGCTAGGGCTATCCCCTATTCGCCCAATATCCTTTTCACTGCCGCAGCAGTGCTGAGTAAGCTCACCTCAAAGGAACATTTCAAGGCTACCTTTATTGGAAAGATTCCTTCCGTCATCATCGAAGTCATGCTGGGCCATGACTTGATTTATTTCTCCGAGCACAGCACCCGCTTCATCATTCTTTTCCTATTGGTGGTGGGCGGCTGCCTCCTTAGGCAGTGGTATAAAAAGAGACATCATTGTAAATGAGATGTGATTCTTCGCATCTCATTTTTTTGTTTTTGTTTTAGTTAGCAGTTGGCAGTTAGCAGTAGGCAGGTGTCTGGTTCCAAACAAACAACTCAAACTTCCCAACTGTAAAATGGTGATTCATTTCGATGCGATCAAAGAAATATGGACTTATGGTAGCATCACTAGCGTCATTTCGACCGATCGTATTTGTGCAAAGTGATGATACAGAAATAAATAGATTTGCGTCCCTGAGTGGAGAAATCTCTTCAGCACTAGCGGTAAAGGCTTAAAGACAGAAACGGGATTTTGTCATCAAGCCCTTATCGCTGGTGCCGCTGAGATTTCTCCACTCAGGGACACATTGGTATTTACAACTCTTGTTCCATTTCGCACAAATATGACCGGTCGAAATGACGGCTCCGCTGCTATTTTCTTCTCAATTTAACAAGATTTCTCCTGGAGGGCCCGATGGGCCTATCATTTGTATTTAAATACCATTTGATGCCATACTAGATCAAGATAAAGCAGCATTTCTGAAGTGGAAAGTTTGAGTAACAATAGTGAGTGCACTGGTATTTTCAGAATAACTCTCAGATAGAGGTCTCCCAAAAGCACAAACTGCCTACTGCTTACCTTTTTACAACTCCGCCTTTTGCGTGTATAATATGGTTATAGAACTATAAGAAATCTATGTGTTTAAATCATAGTAAACTGGTGACTGGTAGACTAGTGACTGGTGACTAGAAGTGCATTTCCCCTAGTCACCAGTTACTAGTCACTAGTCACTAAAATCCCATAAAAAGGAGAGTATCATATGTCCGGCTATCCTAAAGGCTACATCCAAGTCTACACCGGCGATGGCAAGGGAAAAACCACGGCAGCTATCGGTCTGGCAATCCGTGCCATTGGGGTAGGCAAGAAGGTATGCATCATTCAATTCATGAAATCCCTGGCTTATTCGGAACAAAAAGTCCTTCAATCACTCCCTGGCATCACTTTGATTACCCTGGGAAAACCGTATTTCATTGCGAAAGAAGGCATGCTCACCGAGGAAGAAATCAAAGCCTGGGGTTCCAGTCTGAAAGTCTACCCCGCCGGTCACCCGCCGAAAGAGTACCGAGACATGGTACTGAAAGGCGTGAATGATGCGGTAGATGCCGTATCTGGCAAGTACGATCTAGTCATCCTCGATGAATACAACATGGCCTACTGGTATGACCTAGCCACCGAAGAAGACACAAAACGCATTCTCGCCGCTAAAGCTCCCAAAACCGAACTGGTCTTCACCGGCCGCAATGCGCCCCAAATCATCTTGGACGCAGCAGACCTCATCACAGAAATGAAAAAAATCCGACACTACTACGACCATGGCGTCATGTGCCGGAAAGGAATTGAGAATTAGGTATTTATAACGTTAGCTATTTTTAAATGCGTAATGCGAAGTGCGTAGTGCGTAATGTTTGCCAGCGAGCTCCCGTATTACTTTTATTTGGATAGTTACGTATATCACCGAGTCCCTTTTTATATGCTCGCTGAATATTTTTTGTCTGATTTAATATAAAAAAAGGGGATTGGGGTGCTTCTAAATTTTGTTGCGCCCCTTCCAACATTACGCACTACGCACTTCGCATTACGCATTCAAAACCACCGCTGCCTTTACACATCAACCTAAAAGAAAGGATCTGATATATTATGTTACAAATTACAGGTAAAAGTATTTCCGGTATGGTCACCATCGGACCGCTCCGTATTTTCCGTCATCAGCCTATCCAGACAGAGAAAGTGACTGTGGAACAACCAGAAACCGAAGTGGCTCGGTTTGATTCAGCTCGCAATACGGCTTGTGCGAAGATGAAGCAGTTCTACCAGGAAGCGGTTTCTCATGTGGGCCTAGACAATGCGTCCATTTTCAAAGTGTATCAGCAAATTTTGACGGACTCTGAATTTGTGGACGCCGTGAAATCCATGATTCGCAAGCAGAGTGTGAATGCGGAATATGCCATTTCCCAGGCACAGCAGAATTTCAGTCAAATTTACAGCGCAGGACAGGATGCGTATATGGCGGACAATGTAGCGGATGTGGAAGAAATTTCTCGTATTCTTCTCCGCACCCTCCGCCAGAAGCAAGCTTTGTTCCACGCCGAAGAACCATGCATTCTTTACGCCGACGACTTAACTCCAAGCGAAACTATCCAGATGGATACAAAGAAAATTCTTGGCTTTGTCACCAAAGACGGTACCCCTACTTCTCATACGGCTATCTTAGCTCGTTCTTTAGGCGTGCCAGCCATCGTTTCCACCGGCATAGATGTAGACATGAAATATGACGGCAAAACCGCTGTCATTGATGGCTATTCTGGTACGGTTTACTTAGAACCTACCCCTGGCATTCTCTCCGTCATGAAAGAAAAACAGGATCAAAGCATTCGCTTAAAAGATCTACTCCAGCAGCTGAAAGGCCTTCCTAGCAAGACCATCGATGGTCATCAAGTAGAAGTGGCTGCCAACGTTTCTTCTGCGTCTGACTTGGCCGCTGTACTCAAGAATGACGCCGAAGGCATCGGCCTTTTCCGCTCTGAATTTATTTACATGGGCCGCGATACCCTCCCTAGCGAAGAAGAACAATTTAATATTTACAAACTGGCCATCGAAACCATGGCTGGCAAACGGGTCATCATCCGTACTTTAGACATCGGTGCTGACAAGGAAGCTTCCGCCTTCCACCTACCCGCCGAAGAAAATCCAGCTCTCGGCATGCGGGCTATTCGTATTTCCTTGAAACGGCCAGAAATTTTCAAAACCCAACTCCGCGCCATTCTTCGTGCCAGTGCCTATGGCAAAGCAGCCATTATGTTCCCTCTCATCACGTCCGTGTGGGAAGTATGGAAAGCTAAGGAAATATTGACCGAAGTGCAGATGGAACTGGATAAGAAAGGCATCGCTTATGACCATCACATGGAAATCGGCATCATGGTAGAAACCCCAGCCGCCGCCCTCATCAGCGACAAGTTGGCAAAAGAAGTAGACTTCTTCTCCATCGGTACCAACGATCTGTCTCAGTACACCTTGGTTGTCGATCGTACCAGCCGCACCCTGTCTGATTTCTTTAATCCCCATCACCCCGCTGTGCTGAAACTCATTCAGATGACCATCGAAAATGCCCACAACGCCGGCATCTGGGTCGGCATGTGCGGCGAACTGGGTAGCGACCTCTCCGTCACAGAAACCTTCCTCAAAATGGGTGTGGATGAATTCTCTGTAGCTCCCTACTCCATTCTCCCACTGCGTCAGCAGATTCGGTCCATTGACCTTAGCAAGTAAGTTAGCAGTTAGCAGTTAGCAGTTAGCAGTTAGCAGTTGGCAGTTGGCAGTTGGCAGTTGGCAGTTGGCAGTTGGCAGTTGACGGTTGACGGTTGACGGAACGCAAATGACTAATACCATGCAAAAAGCAGAACCTTTTCTCGATAGATAAGGTTCTGCTTTTTCATTTTTAAATAGTGGATGCTCGTTAATTCATTTTTCAATAGCAAGAAACCGGATTATTAATTGTTGCTGGTTGTTGGTTGTTAGTTGTCTGGATCCAAACAACTAACAACCAACAACCAGCAACAATCACTAATATCCCTTTTATAAAAAATATTGCGATGCTATATGAATTGATGCATCGCCGCCACCACTCCTCACTCCTAACTATACAAAAACAGGACCATGTCGCAACAGACACAGTCCTTTTTTGTATATCATAGATTATTCTACAGTCACAGACTTCGCCAAATTTCTTGGTTTATCTACATCATTGCCTCTCTTGATGCTGGTGTAGTAAGCCAAGAGCTGCATGGGAATTACCGCCAGAATCGGAGCGATGAAGAAATCAACCCGTGGGATTCTGACCACTTCAGTGGTGTATTTGGAAAGTTCTTTGTCATCTTCATAACCGATGCCCAGCACTTCTGCACCACGAGCACGAACTTCCTGGATGTTGCTGTACATTTTCGCACTCACATCATCTTGGGTGGCTACGGCGATCACCGGTGTATCTTCGGAAATCAAAGCCAGTGTACCATGTTTCAGTTCCCCAGCTGCATAGGATTCAGCATGGATGTAAGAAACTTCCTTCAGTTTCAGTGCCCCTTCCATAGCAATAGCGTAGTCGATGGAGCGGCCTAAGTAGAAAATATCATGGGCTTTAATGAGACGATCTGCTACAGCCGCCATATGGTCTTTTTCTTCCAGTACTTTTTCAATCTGCTTCGGCAATTCACGGAGGCCCTGGGTAATCTTCTGAATCAATTCCATATGAATGGTTTCTTTCAGCTGTCCCATGTAGAGTGCGAGGAGCAGCAGTGCCACCAGCTGGGTGGTGTAGGCTTTCGTAGAAGCTACCGCAATTTCTGGACCAGCCAAGGTATAAATAACATGGTCTGCTTCGCGAGCGATAGAAGAACCGATAGAGTTGGTCACAGCCAAGCTCTTAGCCCCCAAACGTTTTGCTTCTTTCAGAGCGGCCAGAGTATCAATGGTTTCACCAGACTGGCTCACTACGATACAAAGGGTACGATTGGTGGTCAGCGGACGGCTATAGCGATATTCAGAAGCGATTTCTACAGAAACCGGAATCTTGACGAACCGTTCGATATAGTGTTTCGCTACCAAGCCCGCATGATAAGCAGTACCGCAAGCCGTAATCAAAATATGGTCCACATCATCCAGTGTTTCCTTTGTCCAGCCCAGGTCATCAAAATTGACAGAGCCATCTTTGTTCAGATGAATCTGCACTGTATCACGAACCGCTTTCGGCTGTTCATAGATTTCTTTCAACATGAAATGAGGATAGCCGCCTTTTTCGGCTGCTTCGGCGCTCCATTTCACTTCCTGCACTTCTTTTTGAATTGGTTTCCCTTCCGCATCAAAAAGGACCACGCTGTCTTTCTTCACGATCGCCATTTCCAAATCATTCAGGATGTAGATACGGCGGGTATGATTGATGACGGCTGGAATATCGGAAGCAATGAAATTTTCATGTTCCCCCAGTCCGATAATCAAGGGGTTATCTTTTTTTGTGCAAATAATGGTGTCGGGATCGGAAGAGTCCATGAATACCAAACTGTAAGAACCTTCAATCTTTGCCAGCACTTTGCGGACCGTGGAGAAGAAATCCCCATCATCCAGCTCTTCTGCCAAATGAGCCACCACTTCGGTGTCTGTATCTGATTTGAATACGTGACCTTTGGCAATCAGTTCTTTTTTCAGTGCCATATAGTTTTCGATGATGCCATTGTGGACAATGACAAAATGATTGTGGCAATCTCCGTGAGGGTGCGCATTTCTATCGGACGGCTGTCCATGGGTAGCCCAGCGAGTATGACCGATGCCAATATGTCCATGCAGTGGATGGTCTTTCAGCACCGCTTCCAGATTAGCCAGGCGGCCCTGTTTCTTTTCAATCTGAATTTTCCCATCTTCATACACCGCGATACCAGCCGAGTCATAGCCTCTGTATTCCAGACGGCGAAGTCCGTCAATCAAAAACTCTGAAGCGTCTCCGTCTCCTACATAACCTACAATACCGCACATAAAGAGTTCCTCCTTATTATTTTCTTTCCTATGAAAATGGACCTAGTGACTTGAATATCACTTTTCTAGTCACTAGTCACCATTCTACCAGTCACTAAGTCCATTTTCATACATCGCGATGCCCCGCAGAGCATCCCATTTATATACCAATCAAGATTGATGTACATTACGAAATCATATACATCGCACATTATATCATATTTTCTAAAATTTTTGAAATAGTACTACAAAAGAAAAAGGTTGTAACCATGTTACAACCCCATTGTTACTTTTCCGATTATATCACATTGTAGAAAAATCAGCTAGCAATTAAAAAAGTTGTTGGTTGTTAAGCCAAACAACCAACAACTAACAACTAACAACAACTACCTTATAACTGATTCAGCATATTCTCCATATCGCCAATACTTTCCATACTAGAAATACCGATAGCCGCGGCAATCACCATCAAAATGGCTAATATCACAAAGAATAAAATCCCCATCAGGTAGGGCGTGAGTGCAATGACCACCGATTTTCCCATGCTGAAGCGATAGTTGCTACTGATAGCGATCACGTCCAAGTAAAAGGACCAGCAAAAAATCAAAAAGGTCCCCAGACCGCTCAGGGCGGATACTCCCATTTCATCTAAGAAAGAAAAGAATACGGAAAATGCCATAGGAAGCGAAGCCGCCATGAATCCAGCCGTGATGCCTCGCGCCGTTCCTAAACCGCCCCATAGACCCGCAATGTAATCGATGATGGCACTATGAATCAAAAGGCTGAATCCTAAGAAGAGCACCACCAACACAAACTGCATCACCAGTCCAGGACCTTCCTGGAAGGCGGACAAAGCCATCAGAAATACCACAAAAATCCAGAAGAAGAAAGCGTCTTTCATTTTTTCTTCTCCCGTAATATAGGTCAAAGCCTTTTTCGGAGTGGTCATCAGAGAAAAGGCTAAATCAAGATAGTAGTTCATTGTTTCTCCTTTGCTTTTGTAAACAAGTAAGCAGTTAGCAGTAGGCAGTAAGCAGTTAATGGTTTACTGCCTACTGCTAACTGCTTACTGCCTACTAACCTACTGTACTTTAGGCACATTATCTTCCGCCAACGTGGCTTTAAAACTATCCGCCATACTCTTGCCGAACGTTTCTGCTACACTCTGCGCTTCGCCGCGGAGGATATTGGAAATAGACATGCTATTTCTTCCATAGGATTTGGTGGGCACATTTTCTTCCTGAATACCACCACTACTAGCAGCGTAGTTCAAGGCATCGTAATAATTTCCCATGGCATCCACCAAGCCCAAGTCTTGTGCCTGTTTCCCAGTCAGAATGCGACCATCGGCGATGGATTTCACTTTTTCTTCATCCATATGACGCCCATCGGCCACGGTCTGAACGAACTGGTGATAAATATCATTCACCATGGTCTGCAGCATGTCTCGTTCTTCTCCGGTCATAGGACGATACATGGACAGAATATCTTTGTGAGCCCCGCTTTTGATTTTATCATTCTTCACTCCCACTTTATCCATCAGGTCTTCGATGTTGTTATAGTCCATATAGACACCGATGCTTCCGGTGATGGTAGCGGGAGAGGCGAAAATGTAATTTCCTTTACTCGCCAACCAATATCCAGCAGAAGCACACATATCGCCCATGGAAATAATGATAGGCTTCTTGCTGCTGCGGATTTTATCCATTTCTTCCGCAATTTCCTGGGTAGCACCGGTAGAACCACCAGGGCTGTTAATACGAAGCAAAATGGCTTTCGCCTGGGGATCCTTCCGTGCTTCTTTCAGCTGACGCATGATTTCTTCACTAGACGCTCCACTGCTACATTCAAGACAGAATCTGTTTCCGGTCCACCATAAATGCCTCCATCAATGCGAATCACCGCCACATAGCCTTTTCCCGTTTTTTCCTGCTCCGCTTCTTTCCAACACTGGGATGTGCCCGCAGCGATGGCCGCTGCCAGAAGCAAGATAAAGATGAGCATCATCCATTTTCTTTTTGGTTGTATAGTCATTATGTTCCTCCTTATTTCTGTATGATTAGCCAAATTATAGCACAAATTGGTTACTGGTTGTTAGTTGTTTGTTGTTGGTTTTTCTACCGTGTTCCTTGGCATCAACCAGAAAAATACATATAACCATTGGTTTAAGGTTTAGGGGATGTACTTACGATTAAACCCTAAACCAATAACACTTTCAAAGCTTGCTATTGGTGAACGATGAACCCAGAAAATAAACCCGAAACCATCGCCTCAAAGATAATGTTTCTCCCATGTATTGTATTTTCCTCTCATTCCGTTTATTATAGAAATATTACACCAAACCGAGAGCAGACACTGCCAACAGCAAACAGCAATACTGTTAAGTTAAGAATTTGAGTAAATAGGTATGCCAACGCTTGCGGTTACAGGTTGCTCAGGTTTCTAAAGGTTCTAAGGTTGCTAAGGTTCCTCGAATGTGCCTCCTATGAACACTAGCGTCATTAGCTCATTCGAGAGCCCTTAGAACCTTGAGAACCCTTTGTCCCCTGTAACATCTAGCGAACTTATACCAACTAACTCAATCCTTAACTTGACAATCATCTACAAAAGGAGCTCCCCCTATGAACATAAATAAAAATCATCCCGCCTGGACAGCCTTGCAAGAAGCATTTCCTGTGACCATTCCTATCTTTGCCGGATTCTGGTTCGTTGCTTTTGCCTATGGCTTCTACATGCACACCCTGGGATTTTCCCCACTCTATCCTATGGCTATGGCGATGATCATTTTCGGTGGGTCCTTGGAATTTATTACAGTCTCCATGCTTCTTTCCACCTTTGCTCCCCTGCAAACCTTTATCATCGCATTTACGGTGCAAGCAAGACATTTATTTTATGGTTTATCGATGCTGGAAAAATATAGAGGCACTGGTTGGAAAAAGCCATTTATCATTTTTATGATGTGCGACGAAACCTTTGCTTTGAACTACACCGCCACCATCCCCTATACCATTGATAAAAGTTGGTATTATTTCTGGGTTTCCTTTCTCAATTATTTCTACTGGGTCTCTGGGGCTGCCATCGGCGGGCTGCTGGGCTCTTTGATTTCTTTTGATATGAAAGGACTTAGTTTCGTCATGACCACTCTATTTCTTGTCATTTTCCTGGAACAATGGCTGAAAGAAAAGAAACATTACACCGCCCTCATCGGTCTTGTTTGCTCCATTGCCAGTCTCTATGTATTCGGCAAAGAATCCTTCATCATTCCCGCCATGATTGGAATGCTTCTCATCATTACGGTTTTTAGAAAACCCATTGAAAAGGCAGGTGGCTTTTTATGACAGATATGCCCTTCTATGAACAAGTACTGACCATCCTCATCTGCGCCATCGCCACCATGATGACCCGATTTCTTCCGTTCCTCTGCTTCAAACCAGGTAGCGATTTACCACCCTATGTGAAATACTTAGGAAAAGCCCTCCCCTCTGCTGTCTTCGCTTTGCTTGTGGTCTACTGCTTGAAAGATGTATCTCTCACCAGTGGTTCTCACGGCATCCCGGAAGCGATTTCCATTATACTTACCACCGCAGTTCACTTGTGGAAACGGCAAATGCTTCTCTCCATGGCATTGGGGACTGTGAGTTATATGGTGCTGGTGCAATATGTTTTTTGAGTGCGTAATGCGTAGTGCGTAATGAAGGTGGCGGCGCAACATTATTTTGGAGCGCCGCATTTTTATTTTAAAAGGTTAGCCTGACCGGCGGGTTATGCTCTATGAATTCTGCTTTTTAACAAAATAATGAAACGGTAATCAAAAAGGTTATAAAGGGTTATGCACGAACGGTAAACGCATAACCTTTTATAACCTTTTCACTATCCGTATGATTACTTTGTTAGAAAGTCGTATTCATAGAGTATAACCTACCCAAAGGGCTAACCTTTTTATCTATTGCGCCGCCACCTTCATTCCTAATTCCTCATTCCTAATTTCTAATTTTAGAAAATATCATCCCCGCCGCCACGATCTGAATCACTGCCGCCAGGATAAACACCGGTGCCATATGGCCGAATAATGTGGCTAATCCGCCACCAAGGAGTGGACCCATGCAGTTTCCTATATTCATGGCCGCCGCATTGATGCCAAAAGCACTACCCCGTTCTTCTGGGGGAATGACTTCTGGAATGGCACCGGAAATAGACGTCATGCCACCAGTGGTGAAAAAGCCAAATCCAAACTGCCCCAGTCCGAAGAGAATCACATTGGGCGCCAAGTATTGCAATCCGGAAAAGAGACCAGCTCCAAAGAAGGAAATAACCATAGCCAAGTAAAAGCCTTTCTTCTCACCAAATCGTCCCCAAAATGGCCCCGCCAAAACGCCTGCTACACCAGCAGCACCACAAATGATACCAGATAATAGGGTCGCATCTCCCTTCCCGCCAGTAAGCTCCATGACGTGCACCGCAATCAGAGGATTGATGATAAGCATAGCGCATTGATTGATAATCATGAGCACAATCAATTTCATAAAAGCTCGATTTCGAGACAAGTATTGAAAAGAAGCCACCATGCCCAATTTCTTTTCTTTTTTCTTGACCGCTTTTTTCGGCGGTTCTTTCACAAAAAAGAAAACCAGAATAAAAGCGAATAAATCAATCGCTGCCGCATACAGGAAAGGAAGCCGAAGTCCCACCATGGCGCCTAGGATGCCACCCACGAAAGGACCCATCATAGTTCCTACACTTCGTCCACCTAAAAGAACTCCAATGGCCGTGCCCGCATGACTGCCTGCTATTTCCGAAAGCAAAGCTTGGGAAATGGGAATGAATCCAAAGGAAAATCCTTGAAACATGCGCGTGCCCAGAAGTTCCCAAGGCGACTGAACAAAGTAAGACAGGAAATAAGAAATCGCCAAGCATGCGGCAGCTCGAAGAATCATCTTCCGCATCCCAAATCGATCGGCTAACGCGCCCCAGATCGGCATGACAATGGCACCCATGACAAACATGCCAGACACGACCACCGCATTCCAAAGGGCCACATTTTCTTCCGTCGCCCCTATTTCTAGTAGAAATAAGGGAAGAAATGGAAATACCAAAGTCGCACTGCCCCCGATGCAAGCCGCCCCCATGGCAGAAGCCAGGATGGTGCGGTGGACGTCTTTGGTGGATAGTGGACTGGAGTAGGTCATGTGTTTCATTTGTCTCATATCCTTTTTATGCTGGTAGACTAGTGACTAGTGACTCGTGACTAGGGAAACGCTGATTTAATCAAAGAATTTGAAATGATATGAATTTTTATCCAAAGCATCGTCAAGGAAATCCTTAAATAGCTCGCTATTCGCGGATTTTCTTTCCTCGCTTTGAATAAAAATTCAAGAATCATTTCAAATAACGATTAAATCAGTGTTTCCCTAGACGCTTTTCCATATCTAGTCACCAGTCACGAGTCACTAGTCACCATTTTATAAATTAAAAAGGAGCACAAGATGTGCTCCCCATTTTTGGTGACCGGTATGGGATTCGAACCCATACTCTCTGCGCTGAGAACGCAGCGTCTTAACCGTTTGACTAACCGGCCATGTGAAAGTAATTATAAACGATAGTTAAGCAAATTTCAAGATACAATTTTAAAGTAGACTAGTAACTAGTGACTAGTATTTTTTACTCCCAGTCACGAGTCACCAGTCTACCAGTCACTCATACACTGCCTACTGCTAACCGCCTACTATATTTATTTCTTATTCTTCTCGTACAACACCAAAAGCCCCTTCAGCGTCAGCATCGGGTCCACGATGTCGATGGTCTTGGAAGATTTCGCGATGAGCGTTGCCAGACCGCCAGTAGCGATGACTTTCACGTTTGGTTCATTCAGTTCCAGTTTGATGCGATTCACAATTTCGTCAATCTGCCCTACGAAGCCGTAGTAAATCCCCGCCTGCATAGCAGATACTGTATTTCTACAAATGATATTGGGCGTCTTCACCAGTTCGATACGCGGCAATTTCGAGGCTCTCTGGAAAAGAGCTTCCATGGAAATACCAATCCCCGGTGCCACGGCGCCACCCAGATAATTTCCTTTATTATCAATGACGCAGAACGTAGTGGCCGTCCCCATATCAATAACAATCAGCGGGCAATCGTATTCTGCGATAGCTGCTACCGCATTGACGATACGGTCTGCCCCCAATTCTTTTGGATTGTCATATAAAATATTGAGTCCTGTCTTGATTCCCGGTCCTACCAGAATCGGTTTGGTGTGGAAATAACGCTGCGACATGGTTTCCAAAATCGGAATGATCGGCGGTACGACAGTGGAAATAATAATATCTTCCACTTCATCAAATTCCAGTCCGTTCAACCGAAAGAGTGTCCCCAAAAGAGCGGCATAGCCATCAGCGGTTTGCAACGCATCCGTCGCCACACGCCAATGTTTAATCAGCTTTTTGTCTTTATAGACACCACACACAATATTCGTATTTCCTACATCAAAAGCAAGAAGCATTCGGATCTCCTCCAATACATGGCACTAGCCATAATTTGATTGATGAAAACAAGAATGAATCAGAATTGTTTCCCTGCTTTTGCTTTCATTCTTATTTTCCGAGAAGTAAGTACTCACTCGTTCAAATTTCATTGTGGTCACTGTTGTCAGTTGTTGGTTGTTAGTTGTTTGAATCCAGACAACCAACAACAGCGACTCATTTTTCATCAATTACAATTTGAATAAACAAGTAGCCACTCACGAGAGCCATGAGAAAACCAATAGTCCCGTTTACATCATGAGTATAATGCAACAAACTTTCCGTTCTGTCAAGTGATTTGCTCAAATTTCTTATATTTTTTGATATGAATGAGTGAATTGATAACAGAAGTATTATAAGTTAAGGGTTTGCGTTAGTAGGAATGCTTCCGATAGAGATTACAGGTTGCTCAGGGTTCTAAGGGTTCTAAGGGTTCTAAGAAAACTCTACTTTCTCACAATGCGATGATACGGATACCGGAAGGTTAAAAAGGTTATAAAGGTTATAAGGGTTATAAAAGGTTATGCACAGATCGTTTGTGTCATAACCTTTTAATAACCCTTATAACCCTTTCAACTGCTGTATCATTGCTTTGTGAAAAAGCAGAAGGCATAGAGTATAACCCTTTTCTCTCCAGCCCTTAATGCACTATGAGCATCACACGAATCACACATGATCCCCCTTCACCGCATAAAATCCTGCCTGATTCAAAGACTGCCGGATTCTTGTACCGAGCAAAACGCCCAGGACGACTTTGATGCAATCAAAGGGGATAAAAGGAAATACAGTCATGGTCATAGCGGTCCAAAGGGGCATTTCTTTTGCCAAGCCATACTGGAAATAGCCCATGAACCAGATGGTGCCCAAGAGGTAGCAAGAAATCAATCCCACCAGGGCAGAAGAAACCTGACGCAAGAAATGTCCCTTTTCTGCCAAACGGAAACCACTAATCCACGCCATCAGGATAAATCCCACGTAATATCCGCCCACCGGGGAGAAGAAAATACCAGGCCCCGCTTTTCCCATGGTCAGTACCGGCACGCCCAATACGCCAAGAAGGAGCCACAGTCCAATGGAAATAGCGCCCCATTTCCGTCCTAGCACACCACCGGCCAAGGCGCAAACGAAACTCTGGAGCGTAATCGGTACCGCTCCGATAGGAAATGTGAATTGTGATAAAATCGCCATGATGCCCGCAAATAAAGCGGCGCTGATCATGTTATGCATTTGTCCTCTTTCCAAAATGAAGACTTCCTTTCTGATTTAGTTAGCAGTAGGCAGTTAGCAGCGAACCGCCAACTGCCTACTGCTAACCGCCTACTTATAAAACCTACCTTTTCGGAATCGGTGCATCTACAGGACGAATCGACACATCCCCGGCGATGACCCGTTCCACTTTTTTCCCTGTATCCACCAAGAGGCAACCATCTTTATCAATATCAATGGCTTTTCCTGTATAATTTTCCTCACCAAAAATGACACGAACTTCCTGTCCCAAGGTGACAGACAACGATTTCCAATCTTCCAGTACTTTATCGAATCCCTGGGTCTGAGCGATATGGTATTCCTTTTCCAATTCTGCCAAAATCGCTGCCAACAGATTTTTTCTGGATACATCGATGCCTTCATTCAAGAAAGAAGTGGCAGTCTCGCGGCAGTCTTCCGGAAATTCACTCTTCTTCATGCCCGTATTGATGCCAATGCCGATGGTAATATAATCGATTTTTTCCATGGAAGCCGACATTTCCGTCAAAATGCCCACCATTTTCTTGCCATGATACAAAATATCATTAGGCCACTTGATTCCTGCATCAGCCAATCCCAGCCGGCGAATCCCGCGGCATACCCCTACAGCAGCCATCAGCGTGCATTTCGACGCTTCGATAGGAAGAAATTTCGGGCGAAGAATGATGGTGAACCAAATTCCTTTCGCAAAGGGACAATAGAATCCTCTAGTCAGACGACCATGGCCGCCGGTCTGTTCCTCGGCGATCACAACGGTTCCTTCTTCCGCCCCTTCCCTAGCAATCCGTTTCGCTTCATCATTGGTGGAACGAGTCTTTTCAAAATACACCACATGACGGCCAAACGTTTCCGTGCGAAGCACACTCCCCACTTCCAAAGGAGTCAAAAGGTTGGGAGAATAAATCAGACGATACCCCTTGCGAGTGCTGGATTCAAAAATATATCCTCTTTCCTTCAGCACTTTGATATGTTTCCAAATGGCCGTACGAGATACATTCAGGTCTTTGGAAATCTGTTCACCTGATACAAAGGCCCCATTGGCTTTATTAAAGTAATCAAGAATTTCGCTTCGCATAAAGATCCTCCTCTTTCGTGACTAGGGACTAGTGACTGGTGACTAGGATTGTTGTTAGTTGTTAGTTGTTGGTTGTTTGATTGCAACAACTAAGGACATGTTCATTCCTTACCCAATTCATGTTCAGCCACTATCCAGCAGCTAGTTTTCTTCATTATAATCAGTTGTAAACCATTGGTCAACCCTTTTGTTTATATAGATTAACATTATTTACTTTAAGACATCCTTCCCGCACTATAATAGTGAGGAGTGAGGAATTAGGAGTGAGGAGTGGTGGAAGGGGCGCACAAAATTTTAAAGCGCCCCAATACCCCTTTTTATAAAAATTCTACCCTAATTCGTGGGTCAAACGTTTACTGAATATAGAGTATTGTGCAAATTTTGCACATTCACTGTTATTGTCAGTTATCGGTTGTTTGGTTCCAACAACTAACAACAATCGCTAATTCGGTTTCTTACCAATAAAAAATGAATGCCCCAGCACTACCTACTACCTACTGCCAACTGCCTACTGCTAACTGCCAACTATAAAATAAAAAACGATCAGCTCTCGCCAATCGTTTTTTACCGCTACAATATATAATTTGAAATATCAATATTCTCCGTAATCTGTCCCAGTTTATTTCTAACATAAGCTCCGTCAATGGTGATGTCCTTATTTTCCAAATCCGGTGCTTCAAAGGACAGTTCTTCCAGCACCCGTTCCAGGATGGTATAGAGGCGGCGGGCACCAATATCTTCGGTTTCTGCATTCACACGAGACGCAATTTCCGCAATGGTAGAGAGCGAATCTTCCGTGAATGTTACATGCACCCCTTCTGTTTCCAAGAGCGCGGTGTACTGGCGAATAAGGGCTTGCCGCGGTTCGGTCAAAATCTTTCGGAGGTCTTCTTCGGTCAGACTGGAAAGTTCCACTCGAATGGGGAAACGACCTTGCAGTTCCGGGATGAGATCGCTCGGTTTCGACACATGGAAAGCACCAGCCGCCATGAAGAGGATGTGGTCGGTTTTCACCTGACCATACTTCGTTTTGACTGTGGCACCTTCCACGATAGGCAGAATGTCTCGCTGCACCCCTTCCCGAGACACGTCGGGGCCACCAGAAGCTCCAGTACGCCCCGCAATTTTATCAATTTCATCAATGAAAATAATGCCCCGTTCTTCAGCGGCATGGATGGCTTTGTCTTTCACATATTCCATATCTACCATGTCATCCGCCACGGCTTCTGCCAAAATAGTTTTGGCCTGGCGGACGGTGACTTTTTTCTTTTTCATCTGCTTCGGCATCATAGAAGAAATCATACTGGCAATCTGATTGGCCTGTTCATTATTTCCCTCGGTGGTATTTCCTTTCTCTTCCACTTCGATTTCAATCTGCCGATCATCCAGTTCACCACTGCAAATCCGTGCAACCAACTGTTCGCGGCGTTCCTTTTCGCCTGCATCCATAGGTTTCTCATCTTTCTTTTCTCCAAAGATGATGTCCATAGGACTTCTGGTTTCCGCCTTCTTCGTAGGCCACATGATTTCCGCGATTTGATGAATGGCTTCTTTCTCTGCATCTTTTCCGTGAAGAGAAGCTTCTTCTTTTTTCACCAGGCGCACCGCTTCTTCCACCAGGTCGCGAATCATGGATTCCACGTCCCGTCCCACATAGCCCACTTCGGTGTATTTCGTGGCTTCCACTTTCACAAAAGGTGCCTTCACGAGGGTCGCAATGCGACGCGCGATTTCCGTCTTACCTACGCCAGTGGGCCCGATGAGAAGAATATTCTTCGGACTGATTTCCTTTGCCAGTTCCGGTGCCAGCTGCCCTGCCCGCCAACGGTTACGAAGAGCTACGGCCACTGATTTCTTCGCCGCCTGCTGTCCTACGATGTAATGGTCTAAATATTCTACAATTTTACGAGGTGTTAATGATTCCATCAAATTTCCTCCACAATGACATTATGATTGGTATAGACGCAAATATCCGCCGCAATGTGTAGCGATTTCTCCGCAATTTCACGGGCCGATAAATCGGTTACAGAAACCAGTGCACGAGCTGCAGCCAAAGCGTAATTGCCACCACTGCCGATGGCCAGGATGCCGTCATCCGGTTCAATCACTTCTCCGCTGCCGGATACGAGAAATAAATGCTCCCCGTCTGTCATGATGAGCAAAGCTTCCAATTTCTGCAGTACCCGATCTCGGCGCCAATCTTTCGCAAATTCCACGGCAGCCCGAAGTAAATTGCCGTTGCAATCGGACAATTTCGCTTCAAATTTATCAAACAATGCAAACGCATCTGCCACGGAACCAGCAAAACCAGCAATCACCTTGCCATGATAGAGCCGCCGCACTTTACGGGCTGTATTTTTCATAATCACCGCATTGCCCATGGTGACCTGCCCGTCCCCAGCGACCGCGGTATGTCCATCTTTCTTCACTGCTAAAATCGTCGTTGCGTGAAACATATGACCTCCTTTTTGGGAATGCTATTTACACTAAGCGAAACATAGAATAACCCCCGCTCGTTGTTACAGGTTGCTCAGGGTTCTAAGGGTTCTCAAGGTTCTAAGGATTTTCGAATGAGATAATATATCGGTGTAGTGTATCAATACTATTTAATCATGTACTGGTTTATGGTTTACATACCGAGTTCACATATACCAGTTCACCATAAAGAAAGTGTCATTGGTTTAGGGTTTATAGTTTAGCTGTTTCATTCCCCCCCTAAACCATAAACCCTAAACCAAACATGATGCATGATGAATATTTGAAATATTAGCAATACAATACACTAAATTTTTATCAATCTGTAGCCTTAACCCAAGCCTCAATCGTCAGATTCTTAACTAAAATAGCATTCCCACTCCGGATTTGCCGGATATACATTTTCCTTTTATATTATACGGTATAAAGGAAGTGATGACTAGTGCTGGAAAGAGTTAGCAGTAAGCAGTTAGCAGTAAGCAGTTGGCAGTTGGCAGTTGGCAGTTGGCAGCTAGCGGTTGATAGAAACTGCAAACTGCCTACTGCTAACTGCTTACTTATTTTTTTTATTTGAAATATTCCTCATCAGCAAGTATCATATAAATAATATACACTGCTAAAACATCACTATATAAAAAGCGATAACACCCCAAGTAGCTAGGGATTTGGGATTAGGGATTAGAAGAATCTTTTCCTAATCCCTAGCTACTAGTCCCTAATCCCTATTTTATAACAACGAGGTCTTTCCCATGAATGAAACAACTACAATAAAGCAACTAAAAACCCCAGAAGAAATCCGTCAGCACATTTTGGATATTTATTCCAAGAATCCCTTTATGTCGGATTATTTCCACATCCACATCGACGACATCCAGTGTGGCAGTGTCACAGTCAGTCTGAAAACCGATCCGAAGAAGCATAACAACCACCGCGGCCGTCTCCACGGCGGCGTGCTGGTCGCTCTAGCGGACTCCGTCACCGGCGTCACCAGTGCCTCTGTCGGCGCTTCCGTCGTCACCGTTGCTATGACTATGAACTTTATCCGCACCACCACGCCAGGCAAAACCATTCGCGTCACCAGCCACATCACCCACAACGGCCGCACCACCATCATCATTGCGGCTGATATGTTTGACGAAGACAATCGCCTCATGGCGAATATCTTGGCGACCATGATGGTGGTTGATCATTTTCCGGAGATACCGCGCTCTTGGTAAGTGCGTAATGCGAAGTGCGTAGTGCGTAATGAAGGTGGCGGCGCATCAAATTTA
>CAVBRV010000033.1:0-19142 GCA_963597965.1 Paludibacteraceae bacterium
ATAAAAATTCAAGAATCATTTCAAATAACGATTAAATCAGTGTTTCCCTAGCGGAGAAAACTTTTTAGACGTAAGCACATGTTGATTAGGTTATAAAAGGTTAAAAAGGTTATGAAAGGTTATGTGAAATCATAATTTTTCATAACCTTTTCTGTATGGGAATAAAAAAATGCCGAAATGCATTGGCTTTGCATTTCGGCATTTCTTTTGGTAAAATAGACACGGTGCTATCGAAACGATAGGCGGTTAAATCCTAGCCCCGAAAGGGGTGGTGGCTATGACAAAGTACGATTTTTTTACAATAGTCTTCTTAGTATCACTATGTATCATTGCTTTGAAATAATCCACGAAAAAACCGCCTGCACCCTGACAAGTTAGGCGGTTTTTCCGTTTTAAATACTCAAGGGGCGTAACCGTTTACCGGATAGCACCATTTTTCTATTTCTATTATACGCAGAATAGAATTGGTTGGCAAGTGAAATAACGGACATCGCACATTTTTTATCATCCTTTAGGCAGGACGTTTTCTCTATGGCGGTACAGGTTACTCAAGGTTCTCAGGTTTCTCAGGATGCTAAGGTCTCTCACGTTTCTCGAATGAGATACTGACGCCAGCGACTATTGGCACATTCGAGAACCTTGAGCAACCTTAGAACCCTGAGAACCTTGAGCAACCTGTAACCTCTAGTAAAATCACTCCTACTGACACCAATCCTAACGGCACCACGCAAAAAAGCATGGACTATTCCCATAGCGTGAACATCCGCCCCCACACTAGTCGGTGGTCAGCGCATTCGGTCATGGCGACCCGGAGGCCCCATACTCGCTCTAGGACATCACCCTAGCACAGCTGGTCGGGACAGGCTATATATTGGAATAGTTCCATGCTTTATGTAGTTTTTTGATAGCTATCAGCGAAGGAAAACGAGACCTATACAAGAATCCTTTCCGCCGCCCTTTTCTCCATCACCCTTTGCAAAGTAAGTACTTAGTGATGAAGAAAATTCTTTCGGAAAATTTTCTTTCCACGTGGGGTCTCATTTACCCCTCTATTTATATAATCAATTGAAGGAAGCAAAATTTTACATCAGAAGAAAAATTTTTTAAAATTTTTAGTTTTTAGTTGTTTGAATTCAGACAACCAACAACAAACAACTAACAACCAGCAACCAGCAACAATTACTAATCTGTCTTCTTGCTATTGAAAAAATGAATTAATGGGTAGCCACTATATAAAACTTTGCGGCGCTTCCAAATTTTGTGCGCCGCCACCCTCACTCCTCACTCCTAATTCCTCACTCCTCACTTTCAACTGCCCTTATGCTATACTATAAGAAACAGGAGGGATTCATCTATCATGCCATTTACACTCACTTGCCATGCCTGCGGGCAGAAATTGACTTTATTTGATTTGGATGTGAAGAAACGAAAAGGAACGATTCGTTGCAACCATTGCGGGGCGAAGATTTCCTATGATTTAGATAAACGGAAAATCCAACAATCCGGTTTCTGGAGCGAAGAACAGCCAGCCTTTGATAACCGGGCGAAAAATCGCCTCATGAATCAGCTAAAGCGGGAAGAAGCACGAAAAGAAGAAAAGGCGGCATCTCCTATTTCGTCAAATGAAGCTGAACGGGCCCATGATTTCGATACCAATCCTTTTGCAGCGAAAGCCGGATTTGCGAAATTTGATTTGAAGACTGGGCAAATCGTAACGGATGAAAAGAAATCAACTGTACAGCCCGCTATTTCTTCTAAGAAACAGGAAAGAGAAGAAGCGATTACCTTCAAAGTGGTGGACAAGAGCCATCAGAAACGCACCATCCGTGCGGCAAGAAGTTCCGTGCCTTCTATGAGAAAGAAGGAAGACATCACATCGGAAAAGACCTTCACCCCGCCACCGCGGGTGGTGACTCGCAGTGCTCATCGGAATATGACCCTGGTCCGCCAGGCACAAAAAGCCCAGCAACCGAAACAGCCCGTGAAACTTTCTAAAGTGCAGAGCTGGTGGAAGAGGATCAAGAGTTTCTTTGGGTTTCACGTATAAGAGTGCGTAATGCGTAGTGCGTAGTGCGTAATGGTGGCCGGCGAGCGCGTCGTATTACTCTTACATGGGAACTATTATATAGCACCGTGTCCGTTTCTATATGCTCGCCGATTTTTATAAAAAGGGGTATTGGGGCGCTTCCAAATTTTATGCGTAAATAAGTTTACACCGTATTTATCGCCCCCATTGGGGGAGATGCCGTAGGCAGAGGGGGCAGCATTAGCGATATAAAATGATTTGTTGAAAAATCCGCTATGTCTCGTCTTCCTTCATTACGCACTACGCACTTCGCATTACGCATTCATTCCCACTGTGCTATAATAAACCATATTAAACCATATCAAACTAGGAGGAATGCAACATGTTTACCTACAAAAGACGGGTCACGTTTTACGAGACCGATGGTATGAAAGTGGTGCATCATGCCAATTATTTGAAATATATGGAAGAAGCGCGGGTGGAGTATCTCCGCAGTGGGGGACTGGATTTGAATGACCTCATGGCGGATGGCATTGTATTTCCTATTGTGGAAGTGTCTGTGAAATACCATAAACCGGCGAAGTATGATGACGTTCTCCTGATCAAAACGTACCTCCGACGAGTAGATCGGGTGCGGCTCGATTTCGATTATGAAATTGTGCGGGAAGCGACTGGTGAGCTACTTACTACAGGACACACGGTGAATACGTATACCAAGATAGACACCGGCCGCATTGCACGGCTGCCGAAAGAAAAGATTGCCGCTTTGGTGAGAGCATCGGAAGGGGATAGAGACAATGGATAACAGACCGATTGGCATCATGGATTCTGGCATCGGCGGCCTCACGGTGGCGCGGGTACTGCATCAGAAATATCCGAAAGAAGGCATTGTATTTCTAGGAGACACCGCAAGAAATCCTTACGGCGAACGGAGCCGAGAGGAAATCATTCATTTTTCCGAAGCTATTAAAAAATTTCTTTTGGAAAAACAGGTGAAGATGATTCTCGTCGCTTGCAATACCATTTCCTTTAATGTGCCGCCCTCTTTCTTGGAAGGAGACGTGCCAGTGGTGAAAATGAGCATGGACGTAGACATGCCCAAAGACGCGAAACAAGTGGCTGTCTTTGCAACGCCGGCCACCATTTCTACCCATGTGCACAAGCCCTACTTGGAAAAGAAATTTCCAGGGATCGAAGTGGTGGAAGTACCTTGTGATGGATTGGCTGCTGCCATTGAACAAAATCAGGGGAAAAATATCATTTCAGGTCTTGTAGAAAAGGCCGCAAAGGAGTATCATGCATTAGGTGTAGATACTGCTCTTTGGTCATGTACCCACTATCCGCTGGTGGCCGACGTATTTCAAGAAGTCCTGCCGAAGGTACGCTTCCTGGATCCTGCTCTGCCCACGGTTGAAACGGGCATGGAAATATTAAGAAATAAAGACGCCTTGGCTGATACACAGAGAGAAAAAGTTTTTTATTTCACCGCTGGCCTAGCCCATGCGAAACCGGTGGTCCAGCAGATTTTTGGGGATGTCAAAGTGGAGGAAACAGTCATTTGTGTATAAAATTGGTGACTGGTGGTTGAGAAAAGGGATTAGGAATTGGTAGGCAGTTAGCAGTAGGCAGTAAGCAGTTTTTTCTGCCAACTGCCTACTGCCAACTGCTAACGCTTTATTAATTCTTAAATCCTTTCCTAGTCACCAGTCACTAGTCACCAATTAGGAGTGTGAGAAAAAACAATGTTGTTACTTGCAAAAATTTTGGCAGTGATTATTTTCATCATCTGCCTGGGATTCATTGCCTATTGGGCCATTGCCGTCATTAAAGGCGACTGCGTTCTTCGGATGGAAAAATCCAAGAGAACTCCCTGGAGAGTGGAATCCATGGATATGCATCATGTGCGGCTTTCCTGCACCATTCCGATTCGGAATGTGGGGAAACAGCTGGGTACCATCATGGATGCTTTTGTTCGTACCTATTTGCCTTTTGAACAGTACGACAAAGCCACCGTTACCGCTCATCTGACCGACTACGATGTGCCGAGACCCGACGATTACTGGCAGGCATTCATCCTGGATCCGAATAAATCCAAGAAATTCTTGATTTCTTTGGACATTGAAGGCAAAGGAGACAGCATTCTCCATGACCTGGACGATTTCCCGGAAATGGCCATGGACATCATTTATCAGGTGGTCGCTCGTAGTGATTACTACTATGCCAAGACCCGTCTCCTTCTGACCAAAGAAGATTTACAGAATGCGATTTACGAATATACCCAGGAGGTGAGAAGATAATGGCACAGCTTGAACTCGTACCGATTCATACTCGGATTCTCACCCACCACGACAACATTGTGGATGCTATTTTGGAATATGCCGGCGACCAGATCACCGACCATGATATTGTTTGCTCCGCCGAATCGGTGGTGGCTATCACCCAGAACCGCTACGTCAGACCAGAAGAACTGAACGTTTGCTGGCAGGCCCGTCTCATGAACCGCTTCGTACCCTCCGCTGGTTCTATGGCTAGTATTTACGGCATGCAGGCCGCTATGGATGAAGAAGGGAAATGGAATATGCTCTTCTCCTTCTTCATTGGTGCGGTAGCCAAAGTCTTTGGCAAAAACGGCGTCTTCTACGCTCGTTGCCGCCAGGCCTCCCTCATCGATGACGTGACTGGCACCATGCCGCCTTTCGATAAATGCCTCGTTTACGGACCGGCCGACACAGACAATGTGTGCGAAAAAATCAAAAAAGCCACCGGTGCCTACGGCGCTGTCATTGCAGACGTGAATGACCTGAAACGCGCTGCCGTCCTGGGCAAGAGCAAAGGCCTGGATCCACAGAAAATTGCCAAGATTCTGATTGACAATCCCTTCGGTAACGATAACCAGAAGACACCGATTGTTATTATTAAGAACTTTACGGATGTGATGAATGGGTGATTGGTGACTCGTGACTAGTGACTGGTCATAGGGATTAGGAGCTAGGGATTGGGGATTAGGAAATAGAATGTCCCACCATTCGTATAAGTTAGCATAAAAAACGGCAAGTATGAAATACAATGTTCATGCTTGCCGTTTTTTATGATTCAGGGAAAATCTTATTTAATTTCAATATCAATATCTGACAACAGCTCTTTAAAAGAGGAATATCGTGTATATTTTTCTGGATGTTTTTTCATGTCATCGTATTCCTCTAGTGCAGCTATAGTTTCTGCATTGGGCGTTTCTAAATTTAAACCTTCGAATGCTGTTTGAAATAACATTTTACATACTCCTAATTTCTAATCCCTAGTCCCTAAGCCCTAGTTACCAGTCACGAGTCACCAGTCACCAGTCACCAGTCACTAATACCCTTTTACCTTATCCACCTCATTCATCAGTTTTTCTCCTCGGCTGAAGTTGATGAAATTGGTTTCCAAAAGGCTGGTCAATTTATTCCAGAAATCAGGCACCATGGAAGCAATGTGAGGGGTCATGATTACATTGTCCATATCCCAGAATGGGTGGTCAGATGGAAGAGGTTCTTGAGAGAATACATCCATGCAAGCACCGGCGATGGTTTTATTTTGCAAAGCTTCGATGAGAGCGGCTTCATCCACCACAGAAGCCCGGGCGATATTAATGAAAAGGACCGTGGATTTCATGGCATCGAATTGTGCTTTACCGAAGAAATTTTCCGTTTCCGGTGTAGAAGGGAGAGCGGCGATGACGATGTCTGCTTTCGGCAATACTTCCATGAGCTGTTCTTCCGTGTAGACATGGTCCGCAAACATTTCGGTAGAGAGATGTTTCTTCACGGCGAGAATGTGAGTTTCAAACACCTTAGCCCGCTGGGCAATAGCACGGCCTATACTACCGAAGCCGACAATGAGAATGGTTTTTCCAAAGAGAGACTGGCCGTGGGGACGGACCCATTCATGTTTCTCTTGATGGCGCACCGCATCCGGAATCCGGCGGAACCAGGAAAGAAGCAATGCCAAGGTATGCTCAGATACGGCCCGGTCATGGACGCCGTGAGAATTGGTGAGCGTAATGGGGCGATCCAGCATGGAAGGGGTGAGGAGCTTTTCCACTCCGTCCGATAAAGAATGAACCCAGCGGATATGGGGCCCCGCTTGGAGTAGCGGCTCCACATCCTGGAATCCCCAAAGGGCCAACGCATCCGCATCGGCTACATGCGGGAGCGCTTCTTTCGGATTCTTGTAGGCTTCTACCACCGCCCCAGGAACCACTTTTTCCAGTTGTTTGATTTTTTCTTCTGATAAAGGATTGGCTACGACCAGTTTCATCACAATCGACCTCTCTTCTTTGAAATAGTAATTTTTTCTATGAGTACATTATAGCATTATTTAGAGAGTTTGCGGTTGTTAGTTGTTAGTTGTTAGTTGTTGGTTGTCGGCTGTTTGGCTCCAATAACTAACAACCAGCAACAATCGCCAATCTAGCATCATGCTGCAAAAACGAATTAACGAGCAATCATTAATTAGCTCGAATGTATCGAGAATAGTTATCAACTAATTAAAACCTTTATAGATTAAAATAAATATTTTTTATAATAAGAAATAACCATTTTTAATTTGTCAAATTCTAATTATGGTGGTATACTATGTAAGGTCAATTGAGAAGTCCTGTCAGTTGACTGGAGAAAGAAGAAAAAGAAGACGCAGAGGAAACACGGTAACTCGAGTAGAAACTTTTTCGGACATCTCCTTTTTCAGGACGAAAAACCTATTTATATAAAGGAGCGATTATTATGAAAAAGATTCTCGCACTGGCTGCAGTAGCAGCACTCACCGCTGGCGTATCCGCATACGCAGCAAATCCATTCTCTGATGTTTCCACCGATGACTGGGCTTACCAGGCAGTTTCCGACCTCTCTGATCAGGGCGTCGTAGAAGGCTACCCGGATGGCACCTTCAAAGGCGAAAGAAACATGACCCGTTATGAACTGGCTCAGATCATTGCTCGCCTCATGGCTAAAGAAGATCAGCTGAACGCTGAACAGCAGGCAACTCTGGACAAACTGGCTGGCGAATATGCTGACGAACTGGCTAACCTGGGCGTTCGCGTAGCTAACTTGGAAAAGAAAGTCGGCAACATTGCTTGGTCCGGCGATGCTCGTATGCAGTATCAGCGTAGACTAGGCGATGAAACAAAACATACTGATGCTTGGAATGGTCGTATGAGAATTAATGTACAGGGCCAGGTCAATGATCAGGTTACTGTTAATGGTCGTCTTGTAACAGAAGCTGACCTTAAAGGTAATGATGACGGTATTGATGATGGAAATACCTACATGGATCGTATCAATGCTAAATGGGAAGCTGGCGATGCTTACATTACTATTGGTCGTCAGGGGGTAGCTCTTGACCAGACTGGTACTTTCTGGGATGAAGATGGTCAGTTTGACGGTGTAACTGCTGGTTGGGATAACGGAAAGATGGGTATTGATGCTGGTTATGGTTATAACCAGAATGATACTGATGCAATCAATGCGATGTATGGAAAAAAGAGCCAGACCGAAAACTGGTTTGCTAAATTGACTGGTCATGTTGGAGAAAGAGCAGACGTATCTGCCTTCTATCTGAACTATGGTCATAAATTTGATGATAGTATTACTATTGTATCTGGTGATGATAAAGCTAAGGCTTGGGGCGTAGGTGCTTCTGTAAATTTGGGAAGCAATTTCGTACTTGATGGTGATTATGTAAGAACTCAGTGGAGTGGCACTTATGAAAATGAAGATGGTGACTCTGCTAAATTTGATAATCCAGCATTGTGGACTGCAGGTTTGACCTATGGTGAAGTTGATACTGATAAAGTAGGTTCTTGGACTCTTGGTGTTCATTATGTAAGTGCTGATTCTGGTGCAATGCTTTTTGGTAATACTGCTTTGGACATGGGTGATCAGTTGGATTATGGTTTGAATAATCTCTCCAAAGTTAAATTCTGGGTTGCTAAAGCAGGTGTAGCTCTCCAGAAGAACGTAGAACTGGATGCTTACTACAATTTTGCAGCTAAGGCTGATGCTGCTGGCGTAGAAGATCCAGATGACACTTGGGGTGTTGAACTGAACTATACTTTCTAATCTCAATGATTAGCCATAAAAAAAGAACTCCTTCGGGGGTTCTTTTTTTATGGCAAGTATGCAGTTAGCGGTAGGCAGTAGGCAGTAGACAGTAGACAGTTAACTGCCAACTGCCAACTGCTAACTGCTAACTTATACAACAAAAAAATCCCACACGAAAAGTAGAGAAGCGCTCATCACTGCACTGCCAAATGGAAGCCAACTGCTACATGAAAACCATTTGAACAGGGACTCTGCAGTGATTTCTCTATTTCTTTTCCTGTGGGATTTCTATCGCCTTGCGGCGTTTATAATCCAATCAATATGGAGTTTTGACACGATGAAGATTTTCTTCACCCGGTTGAGCGGCTGTGTCCAGCCGGAGCTCATATGGATTCGTCATCCGGTGGTAAGTGTCAGCACATCAGCGTTTTTGTGTCGGGCCCGTGCGCTGCGGCTATTGACTTTTACCTTATTCATAATATACACGAAAGGGAAGAAAAGGAGAAGTACTTTTTTAAATATTGTTTGGAAAATATAGTAAGCGGTTGTTGCTGGCTGTTAGTTGTTGGTTGTCTGGCTTCAAACAACTAACAACCAACAACTAACAACAGTGAATGTATAGGAAGTTGCATAATTGCCTGTATTCCAGTGTACCTGAGTACCAATATTTCATTGCCTATTTTCAGAACATATCGAGCGTATGAATTATTGTCCAGCCGCTCATTAGCACACCTATAGTCTTCTTGAAACTTGACTTCATTTGTTATACTAAAATTAGAGTAAAACTATATGATAAGGTTATTATATAGTGGCTGCTTGTTAATTCATTTTTTTCAATAGCAAGATGCTGAATTGGCGATTGTTGCTGGTTGTTAGTTGTCTGGAACCAAATACCTAAAACAACCAACAACCAGCAACTCGCATTTAGCATAATGAAAAAATTAAACCAGCAGTTACTATTTACAGAAGTGGTGGAGTGGATAGGAGGGAATTTTTTGCAGGAGAAATTGAAGATTGCTTTTACGGAGGAAGCGTTGGAATTGTTTGGCGCGATTCCTGGAAGAGAAACGACATCGGTGAATGGGAGTGATTTCACTGATGTGGCGGCTATTGTGATGACCGATCATGACGAAGGAATCGTGGATGATGCGCGCATTCGGGCGTTTGGGATTCCGATTTTTTTGTTGGTGACCAATCCTCATGGAGCGGATGCTTCGCTCATGGGGAAGGTGTTTAGCATCATGGATTTGCGAGAAAGTTCGCAAGTGTTTTATAAACGGCAGATTGAGAGTGCTGCTTTACAGTATGAAAGCAATATATTGCCGCCCTTCTTTAAAAGTTTGATGGAATATGTAGAACAAGGGCATTCGGAATTTGATTGTCCTGGTCATCAAGGGGGCGCGTATTTCCGGAAGCATCCGGGGGGACGGATTTTTTATAATTTTTATGGAGAAAATACATTCCGTTCTGATTTGTGCAACGCCGATGTGGCTATGGGGCACTTGCTGATTCATGAAGGGCTTCCGCTGGAGGCACAGAAGCATGCGGCGGAGGTATTTCATGCGGATAAGGCCTATTTCATTTTGAATGGAACTTCTGGAGCAAATAAAGTGGTGATGAATGCTTTGCTTGCACCGGGGGATTTGGTTCTCTATGAAAGAAATAACCATAAGTCCATGGGATACGGGGCTTTGATGCAGGCGGGCGCTATTCCGATTTATTTGGAAACCGCACGAAATCCTTTTGGTCTCATTGGTGGGGCACTGGATCATTGTTTCAATGAAGAATATATTCGTATGCTTATCGCCGAACGGGACCCGAAGCGGGCACTGATGGATAGACCTCTTCGGGTAGCAGTGATTCAGCTGGGAAATTATGATGGCTGCATTTACAATGCGCGGCAAGTGGTCAAGAAAATTGGTCATTTGTGCGATTACATTGTATTCGATTCTGCTTGGGTAGGCTATGAACAGTTCATTCCTATGATGAAAGATTGCAGTCCCCTTTTGTTGGATTTGGGACCGGAGGATCCGGGAATTATTGTGACCCAGTCGGTGCATAAGCAGCAGGCTGGTTTTTCGCAGGCTTCTCAAATTCTGAAAAAAGATTCTCATATCAAAGGACAGAAGCGATATGTGCCTCACAAGGTGATGAACAATTCTTTCATGATCAATTCTTCCACGTCGCCGAACTATCAGATTTTTGCGTCTTTGGATATGAATGCGAAAATTCAGGAAGGGGAAGCGGGGAAATTGCTTTGGCATGAATGCATTGTGAATGCCATCGAAGCCAGAAAAGCGGTTTTGAAATATTGCAAGTACCTTCGCCCCATTGTGCCTCCTTTCGTTCACAATAAAAAGTGGGAAGAGGGGGATACAGAAGTCATGGCGGATGACATTACCTATTTTGCATTTGAGCCAGGCGGGAAATGGCATTCTTTTCAGGGATATGCCAAGGGACAATATTTCATCGACCCTTTGAAATTGCAACTCATGACGCCAGGAATCAATATGGAAAATGGGGAGTATGAAGAGTTCGGTATTCCTGCTATCATTTTGGCGGACTATCTTCGAGACAATGGAATCATTCCAGAAAAGTGTGATTTGAACGATATACTTTTCTTGATGACCCCGGCAGAAACACGGACGAAATTGGACAATCTGATTACCAAATTGGTTCGGTTTGAAAAGTTAATTGATGAAGATGTACCGATGGAACAAGTGCTTCCTTCTCTTTGCAAGACATATCACGACATCTATCGGGGCTATACCATTCGCCGGTTGTGCCAAGAGTTGCATGATTTCTATAAAGCTAAGAAAATTAATGTGTTGCAGAAGAAAATGTTCTTGAAAAATTATTTCCCTGCCTATTTCATGCGCCCCCAAGAAGCAAATTGGGCTCTGGTGCGAGGGGAAGGGGAATTGGTTCCGCTGGAAAAAGCGGAAGGCCGAGTGGCCTTGCAAGCGGCGGTGCCCTATCCGCCCGGTGTTCCCTGTGTGCAGCCAGGGGAACGATGGTCCCGGATCGCACTGGATTATTTTCTGGATTTCGTAGAAGGCATTAATAATCTGCCTGGATTTGAACCGGAAATGCAGGGCGTGTATTTGGAAAAAGAGGATAGTGGAAAAGTGAATGCTACCTGCTATGTGCTGAAGCAGGAATTAGAGGAAAAGTATAAAGTGACTGGGGACTAGTGGCTAGTGACTAGTGACTGGTGACTGGTGACTGGGTGTTCATTCACTTTGCTGAAAAAGTGAGTAGTGCGGAGTACGTAGTGGTGAAAGATGAGATGTAATGGATATTTCAACAAATCATTTTATACCGCTAGTGCAGCCCCCTCTGCCTACGGTATCTCCCCCAATGGGGGCGATAAATAAGGTGTAAACTTATATACAGAAAATTTACGACGCTTCTAAATTTGATGCGTCGTACCACCATTCCTCATTCCTAACTCCTCATTGCTTTTGAAGGGAGGCGCGATATGAAACTGAATTTCACGTCACTACAATATTTCCAGAAAGTGGCGGAACTGGAGCATTTGACGAAGGCGGCGGAGGCTTTGCACATTGCGCAGCCTGCTTTGTCACGCACCATTCGCGGTCTGGAAGAAGAATTGAATGTGACGTTGTTTGACCATCAAGGACGAAATATTCATCTCACCCGGGATGGACATATATTACTCAAGCATTCTCAAAATTTTCTGAAAGAATTGGAAGCCATGCAGCAGGAGTTCAAAGATTCCAGAGATTTGCAGCAACTCACGGTGAAGTTGGCTATTTTATCGGCGACCAAATTAATACCTGCCTTTTTGATTCAATTCAAAAAGGAACATCCTGAAGCCCTCTTGGAAATCGTGAATCCCGAAAATGCATCGACGGCATCTAAAATGGACCTTTCGTTGTTCTCTGATACGAAATATATTGACAACGAGCATACGGTCAGCCTCTTTCGGGAAAGCATGGTGTTGGTATTTCCTAAAAATGATCGCCATGCCGCTCTTCCTTATGTGAGTTTAAAAGATTTTGCGGAAGGCCATTTCATCGCGGCTCCCAAAGGATTTGTATTGCGAGATATGCTGGAGTCTTATTGTAAACAGTTGGGATTTACGCCCAAAATTGTAATGGAAAGTGACAATCCCGATACGGTCCGTGAATTTGTTCGCGCCGGTTTGGGAATCGCCTTGGTGCCCCAGATGACCTGGTATGCTGCTTTGCAAGATGTGGCAGCCCTTCCGATTGGTGATATAGAGTGCTATCGCTATTTGTATCTTTCCTGGAAAACCGATGCGAAGCTTTCCTTGACGGCGGTGCTTCTTCGTGAATACATTGTGGATCATTTTTGGGAATTTGTGCGGCAAAGTGCGAATAGCGTGTTCCCGATGGGGTGAGGCTAGCGGGATAAGGGAAGAGGCTGTTGGGTATTTAGTTAGATAGATAAAAAGGTTATTATTCTGCAGATTACTTTTGTCTAGCATAGATAAATATTGCTTGGTTAAAGGTTATGAAGGGTTATAAAGGGTTATGTGACTACGGAAATCGCATAACCCTTTATAACCTTTATAACCTTTTACCAGGCGGTATTTCTTTATGTTAGATAAAAGTAATCAGTAGAATAATAACCTTTTCTCAAATGGTATTTTCTGTATGCTAGAAATTGTTTTTGCAAGAATTACAAAATCTCCAAAATCTTTGCGCAGGCGGCACAGGCGGGGCAGTCGCAGTGGGTGGCGCCTTTGGACTGGATGTCTTTGGCGTGGGAGAGGAGGTTCTCTGCCGTTTCTTTGCCAAAGAGTTTTTCGCCTGCTTCGGAGCCAGCGAAGGCGATCAGGCCGTCAATGGGCATGATGTCTGCTTCCACTTCTGCTTTGAGTGCTTTCGTGCTGGCTTCATCGCCATTGGCATCGAGCCATGCCTGGCAAGCGGCTTTTGCTTCAGGGCAGCAGGAGGGGACATTCATTAAGTTTTTGACTTCGGCTGTGAGTTTTTCTTTGATTTCAGTTGTCATGATGGTATCTTCCTTTCGTTCACTAATTGTTGTTAGTTGTTGGTTGTTTGTTGTTTGGCTCCAACAACAAACAACCAGCAACTAACAACAATGACTAGTTACATCACCTTGCATGGTGTTGATATATTTATTATACTAACTCCAGAAAAAGAAACAAGTACGCAGATTTTTCTGACATAGTACGGTGAAATGTACTATCTGGGTGACTGGTGACTAGTGACTGGTGACTAGTGACTGGTGACTAGTCACCAATGATGACCAGCGATGCATCGGCGGTGCATCACTATGTATGAAAACGGTTAACGTAGGTGACTAGTAGACTGGTGGCTCATGACTGGACATGCGCTTTCCTAGTCACGAGTCACCAGTCACTAGTCCACCAGTCACTAAATAAGGAGACGATCATGAATCATTCTATGAGCTATGAAGAGTTTTTAGAGAAATTGGATTCTTTCATTTTGACAGAAGAGGGGCATTGTCCTGTGACCACGGTTTTAAAGGGATTGCAGGGAAAGTGGAAATTGCAAATCGTGTATATCCTTTGTGTGAAGCATACCATGCGATTTGGGGAGTTTAAGAAATATTTTCCTACCATCACCAATACCATGCTGACTACGGCACTCCGCAGTTTGGAAGCTGATGGGATTGTGGTGAGGAAGCAGTTTAACGAAATCCCGCCTCATGTGGAGTATAGTTTGACACAAAAGGGAAAGGATTTGCTTCCGGTATTTCATGCGATTTTGAATTGGGGCATGAAGTATGTGCCGTAAAAGCAATTAGGAATGAGGAATTAGGAATGAGGAATTGTTGTAGCGGTGCATGATTATTGATTAGATATTTTGTAATCATAACAATTTTGTTATTTAATGTCTGATGATTTAAGTGTTGTTGGTTGTTGGTTGTTGGTTGTTGGTTGTTGGTTGTTAGTTGTTGGTTGTTTGGCCCCAACAACCAACAACTAACAACATTAAAAAATTTTATTCTCGATGTAAACTTTTGGCTTTCTTATTTTACTATATAGATAGAGGGGTAAATGAGATCCCACGTGGAAAGACATATTTCTGAAATTCTTCCGTCATCTGCTAGGTACCTTATTTGCAAAGGGCAGTGGGAAGGAAATAGGGAATATTTCTTTTATAGGTCTCATCTCTCTACGGCGGCCGCCAAAAACTACATAAGGGATAGACGAAAACCGAAACACTATAAGCACCGACCCGTGCAGCTGTGCGAGGATACGCCCTAAGAGCGAGCTATTCATCTGCGGATGAGTATGCCGAATGCGCTGGCTATCGACTCGTGTGGGGTATTGAGAGTCCGGCTTCTCAAAAGGGGATCGTCTGTCCCTTTTTGTGGTGTCTAAAATTGCGGGAACCATTCTACGATGATAGAGTGGTTCTCGCTTTTTTGTGCAAGTTAGCAGTAGACAGTTAGCAGTTGGCGGTTTCTGGGGGATACTAGCCGGCTTGCGTCATTACGATTTTGTCGCTAGTGCTACTGAGATTTCTCCACTCAGGGACACAATTCATTTCATTACTTTTACATCATCAAGCACAAATAGGATCGGTCGAAATGACGATTGTGATGCTACCCTCTTCTTAACTTTATGTCGTTGTTAGTTGTTTGGATCCAAACAACCAACAACAAACAACAAACAACCAGCAACAATTACCAAGCTGACTTCTTGCTATAAAAACAAATTAAAGAATAGCTATTATATAACAAAAGTGATATGCATTATATGATGCAGGAGATATACACACCATTTTGTGATGGGTACTTGTTTTAAAACAGAAAGAACCATAAATGGTATTGGAAGAAAATGAGAAAATTCAGTATGATACTCACAGATGAAACGAAACACTGATGTGATTCATCCTCATATGAACAACGTGCACAGTTCAGAAGAAAATGGTTACTATGTATATTTCTCAAAATGGAGGGTACGACATTGAAACACTTAAAGATTGCTTACACGGAAAAAGCTCTGGAAATTTTCGGTGCTATCGCTGGTCGCCAGCAGGCAGACATCCACACCACTGATTTCACTGATGTGGCAGCTGTAGTCATGACTGACCAGGACAAAGAAGTACTGGAAAAGGAAATGATTTTTGCTTTCAAGATTCCGGTTCTTCTGATTAAGACCCAGGATGCTCCGGTAGCCGATGAACTGTTGACGAAAGTCTATCGTGTGATGGATCTGAATGAAACGGACCATGATTTCTATGAACGCCAGATTGAAAGTGCAGCACATCATTACGAAGAAAATGTACTGCCTCCTTTCTTCAAAGATTTGGAAAAATATGTAGAAAACGGCTACTCCCAGTTCGACTGCCCAGGTCATCAGGGGGGTGCTTTCTTCCGGAAACATCCGGCTGGCCGTGCGTTCTATGAATTCTTTGGCGAAAATACATTTAGAGCAGACTTGTGCAACGCTGACGTGGCGATGGGCGACCTCCTGATTCATGAAGGCCCGGCACTGGCTGCTCAGAAACATGCAGCTCGCGTGTACAACGCTGACAAAACCTATTTCGTACTGAACGGCACTTCCACTTCCAATAAAGTGGTTCTGAACGCTGTCCTCACTCCAGGCGACATCGTTCTCTTCGATAGAAACAACCATAAATCCATCGACCACGGCGCTCTAGTTCTGGCTGGCGCTACACCAGTTTACTTGGAAACCGCAAGAAACGCGTTCGGTTCCATCGGCGGTATCCTGGAACATTGCTTCGATGAAGACTACATCCGCAAACTGGTAGCTGAAAAGGATCCAGAAAAAGCAAAGGCAAAACGTCCGATTCGCTTGGCAGTCATCCAGCTCGGCACCTACGACGGCTGCATTTACAACGCTCGTCAGGTGGTTGATAAGATTGGTCACCTCTGCGACTACATTTTCTTCGACTCCGCTTGGGTAGGCTATGAACAGTTCATCCCGATGATGAAAGATTGCAGCCCACTGCTCCTCGACCTGGGACCGGAAGATCCTGGTATCTTCGTGAGCCAGTCCGTTCACAAACAGCAGGCTGGTTTCTCCATGACCTCTCAGATTCACAAGAAAGACTCTCACATCAAAGGGCAGGATCGCTATGTACCGCATAAACGAGTCAACAATGCATTCATGATGCATGCTTCCACCTCTCCACTGTACCAGCTCTTCGCTGCACTCGACGTGAATGCGAAGATGCATGAAGGGGAAGCTGGGAAGAAACTGTGGGTGGATGCGGTAAAGACGGTCATCGAAACCCGTAAACAGGTTCTTCGCAACTGCCACTACATTCGTCCGTTGGTTCCACCGGTGGTTCACGGCAAGAAGTGGGAAGACGGAAATACTGACCAGATGGCTAACGACATGGATTACTGGGCATTTGAACCAGGTGCCAAATGGCACGGCTTTGAAGGCTACGGCAAAGGCCAGTATTTCATTGACCCCATGAAATTACAGTTTGTTACCTCCGGTATCGATGTAGAACACGGCGGCTATGAAAAGTTCGGTATTCCAGGAAATATTCTGGCAAACTACCTCCGCGAAAATGGCATCATTCCAGAAAAATGCGATTTGAATGATATTCTCTTCCTCATGACCCCGGCAGAAAGCACCACTAAGATGGACGACCTGGTTGCGAAATTGATTCGCTTTGAACAGCTCATCGATGCAGATGCGCCCATGTCCGAAGTATTGCCATCCATCTACAATGCTTACGAAGACAAATACAGAGGCTACACCATCCGCCGTCTGTGCCAGGAAATGCATGATTTCTACAAAGACCGCGAAGTTTCCACTCTCCAGAAACACCTCTTCCTCCGCGATTATTTCCCAGAATATGTGATGAATCCACAGGAAGCACAGTTTGAATTCATGAGAGGACACGGTGAACTGGTCGATCTCACCGAAGCAGAAGGCCGCATCGCTCTCGAAGGTGCTCTTCCGTATCCGCCAGGAGTGCTCTGCGTACATCCAGGTGAAAAATGGTCCCAGACCGCAGTGAAATATTTCCTTGACTTGGTAGAAGGCATCAACCAGCTGCCAGGCTTCGCTCCAGAAATCCAGGGCGTGTACGTCCAGGAAGGCGAAGACGGGCTGAAACATGCGTACGGCTATGTGCTGAAAAAGGAATTTGAAAAATAATTAAAAATTGTTACGAGTCATTAGTTGGTATTTATCCATATAAATAGTAGCTAGTGACTGGTGACTAGTGACTAGGAAATAGGCCAGTCACTAGTCACCAGTCTACTAGTCACTCCAATGACACAAGGAGATTCATTATGAGCAAAAGTGCGAATAAAATGAGCGTTCTCCAGTTGACCATTTTGACGGCAGTGAATATGATGGGCTCCGGCATCATCATGTTGCCATCCAAACTGGCTCAGGTAGGCGCGCTCTCCATCGTATCTTGGTTGGTTACGGCGGTAGGGTCCATGTGCTTGGCCTATGTCTTCGCCAAGTGCGGTATGTACAGTAAAAAAGGCGGCGGCATGGGCGGCTATGCAGAATATTCTTTCGGCAAAGCAGGCAACTTCCTCGCCAACTACACCTATGGGGTATCTCTGATTTTTGCGAATACCGCCATTGCAATTTCCGCCGTAGGCTATGCACTGGGCTTCCTGGGCACCAGCTTGGATCCGGTCATGACCTGTGCTGCTACGGTCTTCACTCTCTGGTTGGCAACGGTCCTGAACTTCGGCGGTGCGAAATATACCGGTCAGGTTTCTTCCATCACCGTTTGGGGCGTTATCATTCCCTGTATCGGTCTGGCTCTGGTGGGCTGGTTCTGGTTCTCCCCATCCCTGTACTCTGCAAACTGGAATATTCATAACTTGGGATTCGGTGAAGCCGCTATGAATGCGATCACCATGACCCTCTGGGCATTCCTCGGTATGGAATCCGCTTGCGCTAACGCAGACGCTGTAGATAATCCAGAAACCAACGTACCGAAAGCCGTTCTCGGCGGTACACTCCTGGCAGCTGCTTGCTACATCGTTTCCACCAATATCATTTTCGGTATCGTTCCGGCGGACACCCTGGTTTCCAGCTCCGCACCATTCGGTCTCGTATTTGCTCACATGTTCGGGCCGATGGTAGGCAAAATCATTATGGGCCTCATGGTTCTCTCCTGCTTCGGTTCTCTCCTGGGCTGGCAGTTCACCATTGCGAACGTATTCAAAGCAGGTGCTGATGAAGGATATTTCCCAGCTTTCCTCAAAAAAATCACCTCTCACGGTGCTCCGATCATGGGCATGGTGGCTATCACCATTATTCAGTCTCTCTTCTCCCTGATGACTATCAGCCCATCGCTGAACGAACAGTTTGAAACATTGGTCAACCTGGCCGTTATCACCAACATCATGCCGTACCTGCTCTGCATGGCTGCGGTCGTAGTCATCATGAAAGCCGTCGACCACGTAGGCAGCGAACTTTCCTCCACGAAATTTGTGGCTTTCATTGCATCCATCTATAGTCTATACGCTTGCTACGCATCCGGCTTCGAGGCTATGACCTACGGTGCCATCGTCACCTTCCTGGGCTGGACCCTGTACGGTTTCGTCTCCGACCGCTTTGACCTGAAAAAGGCAAAGACCGATAACGAAGCGATTATGAGTGCAAGGAAATAGTATTTCTTATGGTGACTGGTAGACTAGTGACTGGTGACTGGAAATAGTGAATCTTCCCAGTCACTAGTCACCAGTCACAAGTCACTAAGAAAAGTTATAAACTGGCAGAAGCCAATATCAATCAGATGACTTTCTGCCAGTGCCATATCCATATCATCCTTTAATATCAAAAGCCTCTCCTACTACGCCATGGGAGAGGCTTTTGGTATGGAATGAATTTGTGTGCTGAATGAATGCGTAGTGCGTAGTGCGTAATGAAGGTAGCGGCGCATCAAATTTGGAAGCGCCGTACATTTTTATGTTCATTCATTTTTCAATAGCAAAAAGCAGCTTGGCAATTGTTGTTAGTTGTTGGTTGTCGGTTGTTTGGCCCTAACAACAAACAACTAACAACCAGCAACAATCGCTAATCCGGTTTCTTGCTATTG
>CAVBRV010000034.1:0-18961 GCA_963597965.1 Paludibacteraceae bacterium
GAAACCGGATTAGCGATTGTTGCTGGTTGTTAGTTGTTTGTTGTTGGGGCCAAATAACCGACAACCAACAACCAATAACCAAGAACATTTTCATTCAAAAGGAGGGTATCCCAATGAATAAAATATACAAAGTCGTATGGAGCAAAGCACGGAACTGCTATGTGGTTGGTTCTGAACTGATGAAAACCCACCAGGGGAAGAAAAGTAGCCAAAGCAAATCGGGCGTTCTTTCCAAAGCCGCTTGGGCTCTTTTCTGGGGCATTGCTGGCTGGGGAGCGGCTTGCAATTTCATCTATGCCGACGTGACGGTGGCGGATGCAGGAAAGTATGGAAATACGGTTGCCACGAAAGAGTTGGCGAACCATGGCAAGCAGTATGACATCAATAACCAGCAAGTCAGCGGCAAAAATGCGCTTAACAAATTTAATGACTTTGGAATTGGCAAAAACGATGTAGCCAATATGCATTTGGATGGGCCCAATGGAAATGTGGATCATCAGATTAACCTGGTCAAAAATAGAATCGATATTGATGGCGTAGTCAATGCGATTAAAAATAATAAAATTGGCGGGGATGTGTATTTCTTTAGTGATAAAGGGATTGCGGTCGGAGCAAATGGTGTATTTAACGTAGGCCGCCTCACTTTAGGGACCAATGCGACTTATGGAGAAAGTTTGTTTAATGGCGGCATGGAAGCACATCTAAAAAAATCGGCATTGGAACAAGCCCAGGCCATTTCCGGCGGTGATACGATTTCCTTGAAGGGGAAAATCTATGCCCAAGGAGATGTGGTACTGGGGGCTGGTTCTATTTCCCTGGAGGGCGGAGAAATTCGCAGCCATTGGAATAACCAGAATGTGTATGGCTCTGGTACATCAGCAGATTCTTATCGGAATCAGTTGGTCAATATCAAAACGCCGTCTGCTACGGTAGCAAAAGAATTGGGCAATGGGGACATTGTGCTATCCGCTGTAGGTCGCGATACAAAAGCTTTTGCTACCGAAGGGGCGATCAGCATCAAAGACGCCTATGTGGATGCAGGAAGTGGAAATACCACCATGCAGGCTACGGCAGAAAGGAATATAGGAAATCTCTGGTCTGGGAAAGTCAAAGCAGGGGTAGATGTGGTTTCTTCTACCATCAAAGGGAAAGATTTGTCTATCGCTGCAGAAACGAAAATTTCCGGACAGGTTGGCACGGTGGATGCCTATAAAAATGGAGATGCCGAAGGCGGTATCTTTGGGGTGCTCAATTCGTTTATTGGTGAGCAGGTGGGCGACTTGGCTTCTGTGGTGCAGACCAAAGCCGATTCTCACGTGATGATTCGTGATTCTAACTTACAAGCGACCCATGACCTCACGATTTCCTCTACTGCTGAATCTGCTATCGGCAGTGAAACTGGCGGTTCTTTGGGATTGGGCATCAATGTAGGCGTTTCTGATGTGAACTCCCAGGTAGACATCCAAGGAAAGAGTACGCTCGATGCAGGCAATCATCTGAAATTATCTGCCGAAGGGAACAATTCTATCGGATTGATACGGCAAAGTGAAGCAGAGACTGTGCCGATTTCTGTGGATTTGGGTTGGGCCGAAGCGCACACGGATGTAGGTGTTTCTGTAGAAAAGGATGCCACCTTAGGAAGTCAGGGAGATGTGACGGTGTCTTCCAAAGCTACTCGCGCACTTTCTGTGGAAGTGGATAATAGCAGCAGTGACGGTACGTTGGGATTGGCCGCTGGTGTGATTCAGTCGGAAACGAAGGCCCATACGGACGTGCAAGGAAATATTTTTGCCAATGGAGATGTTTCTATCAGTGCAGAAAATACAGTGGTGGATGAAAAAGGAGACATCAATCCAGATAGTCTTCATGTGACGAGCGAAAGTGGAAGCGATGAAGAATCGGGAACCTTGGAAACCATCATTGATGTAGCACAAACCAAGGGTAAAGGAAATCAGCTCATGGCGGGCATCAAAGCTTTGATGAGCGATAAATCAAAAGAGAAAAAAGCAGCGGATGAAGGGACCAGTGCGTCTGACCAAGCGTCTGCTACGGAAGCCGGTGGTGGATTGGGCCTCAATGCAGCAACCTCTTTCCTTTTCAGTGATAACCAGGCAAAAGCCTCTTTGTCTGGGAAAGTGCGTGCTTATGATGAAACCGATGGGGCTGGATCGCTCTCTATATCTGCCAATACGGTCAGTCGCACCCAAGTGAAGTCCGGCGTGAGCCAAGGGGCGGATAAGAGCGTAGGCATCGCAGCAGCGGTGAACTATGTGGACCAGAATGATAATGCCGAAGCAGAATTGGCAGGAAATATCAAAACCAAAGGGGAGGTATCGGTCACAGCAGAAACGAAACGTCCCTGGGAATCTGGATTGGAAAGTCTGGGCGAAGATCCCATCGAAGATTTGAAAACCATTTTTGACCCCAATAATGGATTTGAATTATCTTACTTGACCGATTCTTGGACACAGACTGGCGGAGCGGGAGAAAAGGTGTCTGGTGCAGCTGCATTGAATATTATGGAATACAACCATACCGCCAAAGCCACCATCAAAAATGGCACCACCATAGAAACCGATGGGGATGTGACGGTGAATGCAGTCAATGATACGAATACCATCAACTTCAGTGGCGATATCAAAGCGCCTATTGGGGATCAGCCAGGCAGTTTGGATTTCTGGAAAGACATCAAAGAAAGTCCTTTCTCCGGCGGAGGGAAAGTGGCTCTGGGTGGGGCTGCTCTGACGGTACATCAGAAGAATACCGCAGAAGCGACCATCGAAGACCAAGTAACCATTACGAAGTCTAAAGATGTGACGGTCAATGCGGAAAACAAAGGGTTCAATCTCTCCATGGCTGCCGCTGGCGGAAAAGGTGGTTCTGTTGCTATCGATGGCACAGTCAATGTGGATCGTTTTGAAAATACCACCAAAGCAACCGTTGGCAAAGGAACTATTTCTTCCGGCGGCGACGTGAACGTCAATGCGGAAGATAAAACAAAAAATATTAATATCGGTGGGGCCATCGCTGTCAGTGAAGGCACTGGCATTGGCGCGACCATTGCGTACAACCATATCGATAGAAATACAGAAGCGGCTCTATTGGGGACGATTCAAAAGGCAGGAAATGTTTCTGTGACCGCCCAAAACACAGGCGCTATTTATGCTATGTCTGCTGCTGGTGGTGTCACCATGAATAGCATCACTTCCAATGGAGGCGGTAGCACGGGATTGCACAAACAAGAAGGTGGCAGTGGGGATAGCACTTCATCGATTGGTGATTTAGCCAATAGTCTACTCAATGCGGGAAAATCGGACAAAAATAAAAAGAATATGGAAAATGGAGACAGTGCGATTTCCAGTGTGGCAGGAAAAGATGCCTCTATGAGTGGCAACGTGGGCACAGCCAAAGGTGGTTTTGCGGCAGCTGCCAATGTATCGGTGAACCGTATTACGGACACAGCCAAAGCCTATACCAAGGGAAGTACCATCACAGCCAATTCTCTGTCTGTGAAGTCTGGAAATACCAGTCAGATTCTGACCGGTGCAGGTGCGATTGCCTTAGGACTGTCTCAGAATAGCAGTGCTATTGCGGGGAGTTTCATGTACAATGCTATCACTGACAGGAATGAAGCCTATGTAGAAGATAGTACTTTGACCCTCAAAGGAAATCAGGAAGAAAATAAAGAGGAATCTCTGACGATTGAAGCCAATAATGCCGCGAAGATTACAAACATTGCCGCTAGCGGGAGTGGTGCGGCGAAAGGCAGTGCGGTAGCCGGGCAAATCAGCTTGAATTGGGTGGATAATGCAACCGATGCGCATGTGAAAAATAGTACTATCCGAGCAGGCGAAGCGATCCGTATCGCTGCCAATGACAAAGGCACCATTGATTCCTATACGGGAGCTGTGGCTTTTGCAGGCGGTGGAAATGGGGCCGCTGTGGGCGCAGCGATTGCAGTGAATTTAATCCAAGGAAATACCACAGCCTATCTGGAACATACAGAAGTGACTGGTTTGTCTGGTAATGATAAATCCGGCAAATTGGATGTGACCGCCGAAGAAGCCAGCGAGATTTCCTCTATCGTGGCATCGGGCGGTGTGGCAGATGGTTTGGCGGCTGCATTCTCGGCGAGTGGAAATTGGATTTCTACTACCACTGATGCTCATATTTCCAATAACCAAACCATGAAGACTGGTGCCCTTTCCATCGGTGCAAAGAATCATAGCAACGCTACCATTGGCGTAGGCAATGCAGCTATCGGAAATAATGCAGCTGGTGCCTCTATCGGTGTCATGGTGAATGATTCCACCGTCAATGCGTCTCTGACTGGGGACGAAACGAAACAGAAAACCATCGAAGCCAATGGAATTTCTATCACTGCCGATAATCAGTACAATGGCGATGCCAATGATTTGGACAGCGATAGCAAGGCCAAGACCGTAGCGATTGGTTTTGCTGGTGGGGCGTCTCAATTTGCGGGTTCCGGTTCTGTCACGGTGAATGTGATCAACCAGAAAACTGATACTACCCTGGGCAAAGGAAAATATGATGCAGGAAATGGAAAGGTCAATGTAGAAGCAACCAGTGGCGCTAAACTTTTCGGCATGGCAGGCGGATTGGCTCTGTCTGGTGGAAGCGGTATTGGTGCTGCTGTGGATGTACAGACTTACAATGGTCATACCTATGCGGGTATCAAGGATGGGGCGAAACTGTCTCATGCCAAAGCGGTGAAGGTCAATGCAAATTCTGTAGAAAATATGACTTCTGTAGCAGCCACCTTAGCAGGCGGAGCAGGTGCGTTTGCTGGTGCGGGAGCAGCCGGAGCTCATTCCATTTCGACTGATACAAAGGCATATATTGGCGAAGAAGGAAATACAGACAAGGCAGAACTGATGGATGCCGGAGACGTATCTATCAATGCTAGCGATACAACAAAACTAACTACCGCAGCAGGCAGTGGTGCTGCCAGTGGCAATACGGGTGTGGGTCTTACGGCAGCGGTAGAAGTGATCCATAAAAAGGCCAATGCATCTGTAGGAAATCAGGCAATCATTAACGGCAATAGCCTTATGGTGAGAGCAGAAAATACCAGTAGCTCCACTACGGCAGCGGCAGGATTGGGTGCGGGCGGTACCGCAGGTATTGCTGGGGCAGCATCGGAAACGTTTGTGACGCAAGAAACCAATGCTTCTGTGGGCAAGAAGGCAAAAGTGACGACTACTGATGGCGTGAATATCCAAGCGGTTTCTACCTTTACCCAGGGAGCTGGTGCTGGCAGCGTAGGCGCAGGTGGTACAGTAGGTATGGGCCTCTCCAATTCTACAGTTTCTTTGAAAGCAACCACCAAGGCTTATGCTGATGAGGGGGCGGTGATTTCCGGTGGGAAGAAAGTTCATTTGTCGGCGGACCATACGTCTGATTTGACCTATGCCACGATTGCAGGGGGCGTAGGTGGTACAGTCGGTGTATCTGGCGCCGTAGGTGTAAATATACTAGACACAGAAACCAAAGCCTATGCCGGAGAAAATAGCGAACTATCTGCGGATAGCACTACAGCAAATGAAGGGATTTCTATTTCCGCCACAGATGAAACGAAATTGCACGGCGGAAATGGCGGGACCGCGATTGGTGCGACTGGTGGCGGTGCAGGGGCTGCTGTAGCAGTGACGAATATCAAGAAAGATACAGCCGCTTACGTAGACAAAAATGCCAAACTGGACTCGAAAGACCAGATTTCTTTGGATGCCCAAAATACAGAAGACATTCTGAATATTTCTCTTCAGGCTTCTGGGGGTACTTATGCAGGACTGGCTGGGGCGGTCAATGTGGTCAATCTGGAAGCTATCACCAAGGCGTACACCAATACAGGGGTACAAATCAATCAGAAAGCCAAAGATGGTGGATCTATTTCTATCAAAGCAGACCATGAAATTAAACAGATGGATAACTCTGTAGTTGGTGCCGCTGTCAGTGGTGGGGCTTCCATCGGGGCGGCTGTGGATGTGGTAAATATCAAAACCCAGACCAATGCCTACTTAGGAGACCAAAACCTGGTAGATACCCATGGAAATGTGACCATTGAGGCAACAGATAACATGCATGATATAGCTTCTCGTGCCTATGCGGCATCTGTCGGTTTGGCCGGGCTTTCTGGTAGTATTTCTATCTATAATATTGGTAGCACCATATCCGATGAGGATAAGAAAAATCTCACTGGGAAAACTGCAGAAGATGGTAGTGAGACCGATTTCGATAGCTGGGTCAATAGCCAGTTGAATCAGTCGAGTACCAAGAAAGCCATGAGTGCCTATGATAGCGGTGCGTTGTATGATGTCAAAGACCAATTGGAAAAGGCAGATTACAAGACGGAAGCGCCAAGTACCACGGGAGAAAAAGGCACACTGGCGAAAATTGGAAATGGTACCATCATTCACGCCGGTGGTGATGTGACGGTCAAAGCAGATGACAAGTTACAAATGACAAATACCATGGGCAATGCGGATGTGAGCGGTGTAGTGAGTGCCGGTGCCTCTGTCAGCGTGGTGAATACAAATACCCAAACCAAAGCCCTGATTGATACAGCGGCAAAGATTACGTCTGGTGGAAAATTGAATGTCAATGCCAAAGCGGATCATTCTATGACGAACTGGATTACCGGGGCGTCTATTTCCGGCGGCGTGGCTGTACAAGGAACGGTGCAAACCTGGCACGATACTAGCAACGTATATGCACTGATAGGGGCTACTAAAGGAATCAAAGCAAAAGATATTTCTGTCACTTCTGACAATCAGAGAAAGTTAAATTCTAATCTGATAGGTGCCTCTGTGGCACTGGCTGGTGCTGTCAATGGTGCAGTCATTACAGCAACTGCTGATGGCGAATCCATGGCAGGCATTGGGGATGAAACGAATACCAATGTTTCTTCCGAAGGTGTAAAAGCGACCGAAGGAAATATCACCATTTCCAGTAATGCTGATACCATGTTGGATGCTATGGCAACCGGTGCGGCAGCGGGTATCTTTGCGGGTACTGGGACTGGCGTAGATTTGACTTCTGGAACCGCGGTGAAATCTTTTGTGGGTAAAGGAGAAACACTAAGCGCAGCGAAAGATATGTCCATTACCGCCACCAATACACCGAAACTTTCTGCTATGGCTACCTCTGCCGGCGTTGGTATTGCTGGTGTAGGTACTACGGTAGCGAAAGTGACTTCCAATGATTCTGCTCTTGTGGCGGTGGGTGATGGTGCTTCTTTGGACGCCAAGGGAGCCCTCCGACTGCAAGCGAAGATGGCAAAACCGGCAAAAGGTTATAATGCCCTGGCCCATGCTATCGCAGGCGGTGGCGGCGTCGTGGCTGGCGCCGTATCTGTGGTGGATGTGAACATGAATCACAACACCGATGTATCCATTGGCGGTGGTGTCACTATCCAGGCCAAGAAGGCAGATATTTCTGCTATCCATCAGGACAGCTCTTATATGGAAATGGAATCCGTTGCTGCTGGTTCTTATAGTGGGACCGGTGGAAATACCAGCTACACGGAAACCTCAAATGTGAACGTGACCATCGGTGATGGCACGGCAATCACGACGGATGATGAGACTTCCATCCAAGCGGATAACCAGACGGAAAAGAGTCAGAAAGTCATTTCCGGCGGCGCCGCTCTAGCGAGTGGGAATGGTATCGTAAGTGATACGACCATCACGCATCATACGAAAGCCAATATTGGCAAAGTGACTCTGAAAGCCAATGCATCGGAGCTGACGGAAGCTGAAAAGGCAGCAGGGAAGACGATTCACGATAAGAATGCCATTTCCATTGATGCCCATAGCAACGTCATTTCTAGTGATGACAATACGTTGACTACCGGTTCTGTGGTTGGGGCAGCTCACGTGAAGAGTAACCATACTGTCAATGCTACGACAGAAGCGTCTGTGGCAGAGGGTGCTATTCTTCTGGCGGGTGATACAGAAAAAATCAAAGGAGAATATACAAATGACTTTACTCAGGCTGGTACAATTCGCGGCAATTACCGGGGCGGTTCTATTGGTATCGGCAGTCGTAATGATGCTTCTATTTCCGCAAAGACTCTGGTAGACGTTTTTGGTGCCGCTGGTTATGCGGGTTCTGAAAACAATGTGACTTATAATGGCAAAACCAAGACGACTTTTGATGGCAGTGCGGAAACAGCCAAAGGGGATATTCGTGTGGCGGCTGGTAGAGATAGCCAAGGAGAAGCAGGTAGCATTACTGCTACAGCAAAGAGCGACATTCTCAATGCTACAGCCATTCCGATTTCGGTGAAAAAGGATCCCTATGCGAAGATTGTCAGCGTGGCTGATTTAGTGATAGGTGGTACTTTGCTGAGTGACCGAGATATTTATCTCCAGTCCAATGCAGGAAATACAAAAGCTACGGGACAGGGCGAAGTGAAAGATTGGGTTAATAAAGTGGCAGAAGCTTTTGGCTCTGAAGGTGGTTCTATTGGCAAGTCTTCTGTCGATGGGTCTGCCAATGCATCGATTCGTGGTAAAGCAGAAACCGGGATTCATAGAAATAAAACCATCATCATTGGTGGACATGATGAAAATGGAACCTGGAAAACGAGCGTCACGACGAAAGGAGATATTTCCTACTCCGTAAGCGGAACCAAAGCGGCCTCGGAAACTTTGTCTAAACGATTGGAAGAATTGCATAAAGAATTGGCGGACCATGCCAGTGATCCGGCAGCGAAAGCCTCTTATGAAGCGGAAATTGCTTTCATTCAGGCCAAAATGGTAGAACAAGGTTTGGGTTATGTGGATGCAGAAGGACATTTTTATGAGATTGATGCAGGTACATCGACCGAACTGTCTGATGCTGAAACGATGCTCAAAGGCATGACTGATTCCAAAGATCAAGTGAAAAATGCGATTAAGAAAGATCAAACTGCGGTAAAAGAAGTACAGGATGCCATGGAAGCGATGGGGACAAAGCATACCGCTTATACCAACGCGCAACAGGCAGAACGTAATGCCGCGCAAGAGAAAAATAATGCTGAAGTCTCTTTTAAGACGGCTGAAACGGTATTGAAAGAGAAAATGGGAAATAACCCATCCCAAGAACAGCTAGATGCCTATGTCAAGGATGAAAGCCATAGTCAAGAAGCAGAAGTTCTGGCTTATACCAAGGCATTGACATCCTATCAAGATGCGGAAAAGAATTTGCAAGAAACGCAGTCAGCCACTAGCCAAGCAAAGTTGGATTATGAAAATCAAGTCAAAGCAGCTGGGTATGATCCAGCACATTTGGATGAAAAGAAGATTCAGGAAGATTGGAATAGTTTAGCGGCCTTGCAAAAGACCTACCAGGATTCGGCAAATACGATTGATTCAGAAATCCAAAATTTGAACGATCAAATTGCGGCAACAAAAGATTTCTTCGAGAAACACAAAGGAACGGAAAAAGACGGAAAGTTCTATTATGCGGATGGCAGCGAAGTAACCGATGGCAAATGGAATGGCCAATCCTTGCTTCATACCAAAGCCTATCCTCATTTGACCCGGGATGTGACTATCGAAGATACGGTGTCTCAGTTGGGAGATATTTACCTAGAGGGGTCAAACATTACTGGTGGAGGTACGCTCACGGCTCACGGTGATGCTCAGGTGGACATTATCAACAATTCTCCTAATAACCTGGTTGTTGGGGATGTGCAAGTCATTGGTAAAGTCTCGAATGGGCAGATTGGACAAGGGGGAGCTTTCTATTGGAATGGCAATGCCTTGAAGAGTGGAGAAACGGTAGGCGATTTGAAATTAACTGGTAGAAATCAGACAGAGGATCCCACGGTTTCTATTTCTAGTACCTTCAATCCGACCGATTCCAAGTATCTGAAAGATGGAGCACCGCTCTATTCAGCGCCGAACCTGACGTTGGGTAAAGGAAAAACCATTTACAATAGTCGTGGGAAAGTTTCTATTACCAGTGATTACGGCGATGTGTACAACGAAGGCGGTATCGTAGCGGGCAGTGTAGAACTGACTGCGAAGAATGGGGATTTCATCCAATCCTATAGCAATCGCATTGCTAATATTGGTGGGGACCCATTTGTGAAAGATGGAAAAGATAGCTTCAAGAAGAACGATAACTTGGGAAGTGGGATTCTAGCCAATGGCAATATTTTCATCAGTGCTCGTTATGTGAATATCAATTCTAAGATTCAGAGTGGTATTGCAGATTGGAGTTTGGAGATTCCAGAAGACTTGACTTTCTACTACATGAAAGATGGCAAGACGAAAACCATGATTTCTGCAGAAGAAGCGAAGACGCTTGGGAAGAATTACACCATTTATGTAGGAAATGCGAAAGGAAATATTTCTGATCATCTCACCTATGATGCTGAAACAGGCCATTTGGTGGTAAGTGGCGTCGAAGTACATGGCGGAAAAGTTTCCATTGTGGGAACTGTCATCAATACGACAAAGGACACATCTAAGGCTCGCATTGAAGCACTGGATGGTTACGGTAATATCACGATCGATAACAAGTCGAAGTATGACTTGGAATTGAAAGGATTGAATACTGGTGAAGGGGTAGAAGGGGTCATTGAAATCACGGACCTCAATACCACGGATGGTACGCCTGTCAGAAAGACCACCTATACCAGGGAAAATGGGCACATCCAGATGACGGTGCAGGACTATCAAAAAGATGGAACCTGGAGCGCTGGAAAGAATGAGGCCTTTGATGGGACCTATAAGCCAGCAGAGGATCAACATTATGTATTCCAGACAGGAACCGATTCTAGTACGACCAATACCTATGAATACCATGGAGAAAAATTCGACTGGTGGGGGATTCAAAACAAGACGCCTTCCAGAGATGAATTGATTGCCATGGGAGCGAAACTGACCAGTACGATTAAAGGGGAAGAAAAAGAACTGACAAATGGTACATTCATTTCCAAATCGACTACTGGAAGCAATGGCATTGGCGATGGGAAAACCAAGTCATGGAAGGTCAATAACAAGTCGGAAGTGATTGATTATACCATCAAAACCAAACGTAAGTGGTATACTCTTGGCTTGACGAAGAAATATGATATGAAGATGGTGACTCGTGACTATGACACCACAATCAAGCAGTATGAAACCGGTGCCAGCCATGCTATCGGGATTGGATTCAATGGAAATGAAACGGGTGGTACTATCGATATTAATCGAAATGGTGGACAAGGAAATGTCTTGATTAGTGGTACTATTTCCAATACCAAAGGCACTACGAATATCAGTGGTTCTTCTATTACGCAGAACAAGAATGGTTTCCTGAATACAGGTACGCTGCAAATGGATGCAGTCCAGGATGTTGGCAGTCAAGACCAGTCGATTCTGACGAATGCGACGACGATTTCTGGTAGCGCGAAGGAGGGGAGTTTCTTTGTGAAATCCTCTGGTAGTGACGTTTCTGTGGGAACCATCGAAGCGGCAAAGAAAATTTCTCTGGCTGTGGATGGTGGTATGAAGCAGAAAGAGAGTGCCACGATGAAGGCTAGTCGTATCGAACTTTCGGCGGGAACTGGTGGTATCACTGGCGTAGCGGGAACTTTTTCTATCGAAGCAGGACAAGAAAGTGGAAATGCCTATGGGTTGAAAGCTTCTGCGGATGGAGATATTTCCATCACCAACACCGGCGGCGATCTCTACCTGGATAGCGTGATTTCCAAATCTGGTGATGTGAGCCTGACCACGGATGGTAGCTTCATTGATAACAACTTTGCAGATGTGACCGATGAGACCGCAAGGGCAAAACTTCTTGCTTGGGCCGATGCGGCTGTCCTGGAAGGAAAAGATAGCACCATCAAAAAACAGAAAGATTTGTTGATTGCCAAAGTACAGGATAAGTACAATGATTATCAAGCTTTGTCACGTAACGTAAAAGATGGGAAATATATTCTAAGTGATACGGAAAAGGATATTCTACTGAAACAGGGAATGGATTTGGATAGCTACGTAGCTGGCAAACAAGCCCGTTATGATGCCCTGGTCAAAGATGGCGTGAATTCGTGGACTGCGCAAGAGGTAACGAATTACATTAACGGGATTCAAAATGACACCTCTTCTTCCCTATATGGAAATGCGGCATTGACGAAGGATTCGCTCTCCGCAGATAAATTCCTGACAGCTGACGAAAAAGCAAATATTCTAGTGGGTTCTGCAAAATCAGCGAAAGATTTACTGATTACTTTTGCACCAGGTGGCATCAAAGAAGGTATCACCGATACGAACGCCAATATCAAAGGAACGCCGCATGTATCGGGGAAGAATGTCAGTCTCATTGCCAAAGGCGGGAATGTAGAAGATGGTAAAAAGATTAGCGGCATTGGGCAGAAGAAAACAGGCTTAACCATTGATTTGAGTAAAGACTTGAATACACTCACGGCGGAAGAACTGTTGGCGTTGTCTTCGGCAGAACGAGGTGATTTCAAGAGAAGTGGTGATACGGTCACGGTGAGTACCATTCGTTCCATCGATGCAGAAGCAAAAGGGAAACTCATTGCCAAAGCAGAAAATGGATCGATTTACTTGGTGAGTGAAGGAAATATTAACAAGGACAGCGAATTCAAAGCTGGCGGAGAAATTCGTCTCAAAGCAGCAGGCAATGTGAGTGACATGACCATTGGCTCTAATGACCAGACCGTATTGGAATCTGGCGAAGGGGCAATCTCTGGTGTAAAAGTGACTGGAAACGGTGTCCTCACAGCGAGAGCCAAGAATGGGGTGAGCCTTTCTAAAGAAGATGGCGATCTCATCATCAATACCATCTATGCTTCTGAAGGGGATGTGACCATTGATCTAGCCAACAAGGGGAGACTTACAGCAGAAAAAGACCAAGAAGAAAGCGAAAAACTTCATATCGAAGGGGAAAATATTACCATCGAGAATGCAACCAGTATCGGTGATGATAACTCTATCGGTATGAAAGTGACTGGGAAGGCTGACCAGGCAGGAAGCATCATTGCCAATGTGACAGATACAGCCAAGGTGACTCTTTTTGGTGAACTCAAAGAAGATACGAAGACTTCCATTAGTGGTAAAAATACGAGTATTACCAATCGAGGGCAAATGGCTGGCGGTCACTTTACGGGGCAGGATGTGACAATAGACAACCGAGAGATCATCAGCGGTGGTTTGATGAAAGCCGATGTATCGCTTACCATCACCAATAGTGGCACGATACGTGCAGGCGATTTCGAGAGTGGCACGGTAGGCATCACCAATACGGGCTTGGTGTCTGGTGGTACGTATACCGCAAAGACGGGAGATTTGTCTTATGAAGATACGGCTTTGGGGAGCATGTCCGGTGGTCAGTTCATTGCTGAAGCTGGCAATGTCTATGTGACGGCTCATGGTACATTGGCTGCTGATGCGATTCAGGCGAAAGAAGAAGCAAAGGTGACCAGTGATGGTGATGCTACACTCACCCAAGTCGAAGCAGGTACAATTACGATTCATGCTGATGGCAGTGTGATTGGAAATACATGGACCAGCACGGCTGGCGATGTAAACATCGATGCAGGAAATATTTCCATTGATACGCTGAAATCTTCCCGGAATCTGACAATGAATGCTGCAGGTGCTTTGAGTGGAACTACTATGAATGTAGCACAGAATGCTGATCTCACCAGTGGCAAATTGTTGAAAGTGGACCGACTGACTGCAGGAGAAGAAGCGAAGCTTTCTAGTGATAGCGACGTAGAACTGAATGTGGTCCGTGCTGGTGAAATGACACTCGATGCCAAAGGAAATATCCATGGAACCAATCTGAGCAGTACAAAAGGTGATGTAAGTATCGATGCAGGAAATGATATTTCTGTTGACACGCTGAAATCGGCCCGCAATCTGAGAATGAACGCCGCAGGTGCTTTGAATGGAAATACTATAGATGTAGCACAGAATGCTGATCTCACCAGTGGTGAATTGCTGAAAGTGGATCAGTTGACTGCAGGAGAAGAAGCGAAACTTTCTAGTGATAGTGATGTGGAACTGAATGTGGTTAATGCTGGTGAAATTGTTATCGATGCAAAAGGCAATATTCATGGAACGGACTTCACCAGTACGAAAGGTGATGTAAATATCAAAGCTGGTCAGAATGTTTCTGTTGACAAACTGAGCTCTGCTCGTAATCTGACGATGAACGCCGCCGGCACTTTGAAAGGAACCACGATAGATGTAGCACAGAATGCTAATCTCACCAGTGGCAAATTGCTGAAAGTAGATCAGTTGACTGCAGGAGAGGAAGCAAAGCTTTCTAGTGATAGCGATGTGGAACTGAATGTGGTTAATGCCGGTGAAGTGGTTATCGACGCCAAAGGTGCTATTCGTGGTGTTGATTTAACCAGTATGAAAGGCGACATCAGTATGGAGGCCGGGAAGGATATTTCTGTTGAAAAACTGACCTCTGCTAGAAACTTGATGATGAACGCCGTTGATTCCGTAACAGGAACCACCATCACAGCAACGAAGAATGCCATCTTGACCAGTGGTACGACTATGACTGTCAAAGATTTGCAAGCGGAAGAGGAAGCAAAAATTTCAGGCGGCGGTGATGTGACATTGACCACAGTGAAAGCTGGTGAAATTGATGCGGAATCTAAAGCCGGTAGTCTGAGTGGAACAACGCTGAAAAGCACCAAAGGTGATGCAAAGCTCAAAGCCAAGCAAGATGTTTCTGTGGGGACGATGATTGCAAAGAACAATCTGACCATGGAAGCAACGGATGGTCAATTGGAAGCGGAACTTGTCAAAGCAGGCAAGAATGCGTTGCTGACCAGTGGTGCCACTATGACTATCAAAGATTTGCAGGCAGAAGAGGAAGCAAAGATTTCTGGTGGCGGTGATGTGACGCTGACCACAGTGAAAGCTGGTGAAATCGATGCGGAATCTAAAGCAGGTAGTCTGAATGGAACAACGCTGGAAAGTACTAAAGGTGATGCGAAGCTCAAGGCCAAGCAAAATGTTTCTGCTGTAACGATTACTGCTAAGAACAATCTGACTATGGAAGCAACCGATGGTCAGTTGGAAGCAACTATTGTCAAAGCAGGAAAGAATGCTACCTTGACCAGTGGTGCCACTATGACTATCAATGACTTGCAGGCAGAAGAGGAAGCGAAGATTTCAGGCGGCGGTGATGTGACACTGACTACAGTGAAAGCTGGTGAAATCCATGCGGAATCTACAGCAGGTAGTTTGAGTGGAACGACATGGACCAGTACGGCAGGCGATGTGACCATCAAAGCAGGAAAAGATATGGACGTTACTACTATTTCTTCTGCTAACAATTTGGTCATGAATGCTGGTGGACAGTTAACAGCGGATGCGATTTCTGCCAATGGCAATGCAGGCTTGACGAGCCATGATAGCATGATTATCGGTCAGTTGACGACGACTGGGGAAAAGGGAGATGCCACCCTGACTTCTGAAACGGGCGATGTAGATGTGTCGATTTCGGATATCGAAAAGACGCTGACTATCAATGCCAAGAAGAATGTGAGGCTGTCTCAGTCTAAGTCTGTCAGTCTGAAGGTGACAGCGGAAGACGGAAATATCGAAGCTACGACGAAGGATGCAAGTATTTCGTCTGGCGATATAGATTTGGTGGCAGGTGACACCATTCGTATTTCTGACAATACACCGGTGAATAAGCTAGATGGCGTCGATACCACAGAGCCGGCAGGTACGGTCGATGGTAGTGGCATTGCGGGCAGTTTGATTTCTGGTGAAGGCAAGGGACATGATTTCGATGTGTCTCAGAAGGGCGGCGCGAGCCTGGTTTCTTCGACTGGAAATATCAAGATGAAAGCAGGTACGGTGGAAGCGGATACGATCCAGGTCGGTACGTCTGGAAAGACACAGACGCCGGCAGGACTGACTATTTCTGCGGACCATATCGGTATCGATGATTTGCAAAGTGATGCTTCTCGCGTGGATGTGAAGGTCACTGGCAAGGATGGACAGACCCAGTCTCGCTATGCGGGCATTCATACCACTTCCGATGGAGATGTGATTTTGAAGGATAGCCAGGTGGAACATCTGGATTTCACTGGCAAGGATCGCATCGGTATGGAAAATACATCCATCGGTGGCGATAGTGTGATGGCGACGGAAAAAGTGACCATCAAGATTGGTAAGAATCCGTCTCGTCCGTCGGCGGAATTGTTCCAGGACCTCTTTGTGGATGGATTGGACATTCGCTCGGACAAACGGTTCACCGATATTCGCAACGGCCTCACCATCAATGGTGAACGTTTCCCCGAAACGGCAGATTCCGTAGCCCGGAAGAGTTTGTATGGAAATGACTACTTGGGCAAGGATGGAAAGGTCAAGGAGGAACGAGATGGACAGGATGCTCATCGTGAAATTCTCTTTGCACCGATTACGGAAAGGGAAGCGTTTCAGAGGGTGAAATAGTAATAGTTAGCCGTAGGCAGTATGCAGTTAGCAGTTAATGATTGGTTGTAAAAACTGCCTACCGCCTACTGCTTACTGCCAACTGAACCAGTTTCACGTGAAACGTGGAAATGGAAATAAGCGGAAGCATGCATCTTTGATAGGATGTATGTTTCCGCTTATTTTAGTGTTGTTGGTTGTTTGTTGCGGGATGCTGGATTCCAAACAACCAACAACTAACAACCAACAACAAAATTACTTTTTCACCAATGCCAGTAGTTCTGATTTATTTCTGACGTGAAATTTATTGAACAATTCCCCCGTGTGATACCGGACGGTACGGGGCGAAATGGAGAGGGCTTCGGCGATGGCGTTGTAGGTTTTGCCTTGCATCATGAGTTCTAGGATGAGCTTTTGCCGACTGGAAAGGTCAGGATAATTTTGCAATGTTTTGTTGGCGACTAGTTGCTGCAGGTATTCGTAATTGGTTCGTCCTGCGGTTTTGGGGAAGTGGCCTTCTTTTTTCATGGATTGCCAGGGGTTGGAGGTGTGGATATGGGTGATTTTGAGTTCGCCCTCTTCGATGTGGAAGACCATGGTGCACCGTTGGTTTTCGGAAAGAACCAATCCGCTGTCTGGCGGGGTGGAGAGATGGACTTCGGAGATCACAAGAAATACGGTGTCCGAAATGGCTTGGGGGATGTATTTCCCTTTGCCCACTTGGATGATGGGGATTTCTTGCATGTCCCGCTGATGACTATAGGCATTGATGGCATCGTCTAAAGACAGGTATATTTCTCCCTCGGCCGCCCCAATCCAACTGAAGGATTGCTTTGAAATTAAGGGAATGCAGTCTTTGGGGTGAATGGTTTTTTCGTAAAAGCCGCGAATCATGGTTTCGGCTAGGGTAACGGCTTTTTTCATCCAATATTGGCGGGTTTGATTGGTCAAGAAAATCACCTCTTTCAAAGGCAGTGAGGAGTGAGGAATTAGGAGTGAGGAGTGAAGGTGGCGGCGCATCAAATTAAAAAGCGCCGCATTTTTGATTTTTATTATTATAGCTTAAAACGTATACTATTGCATAGGGAATCGTAGGCAGTTGGCAGTAGGCGGTTCGCAGTTTCTGCCTACTGCCAACCGCTAACTGCCTACTCAATTATGTTATAATAAAGCCATAAAAATCAAAGGAGGTCAATCACTATGTTTAAAGAAATCAAACCGGAAGAGCTCACTTGGAATCCATTTACCCAAATTGGCAAGGGCTGGTTCTTGGTGACGGCTGGGGATGAGAAGAAATCCAATACCATGACGGTCAGCTGGGGTGGCATGGGTGTCTGGTGGGGTAAGGATGCGGTGACGGTGTATATTCGCCAAAATCGTTGCACCAAGGAATTTATCGATAGCCATGATACGTTCACCGTGTCCGCACTCCCGGAATCTTTCAAAAAGGAAATGGGCTACATGGGATCCCATTCCGGCCATGATGGAGATAAATGGGTGGCTACTGGTCTTCATCCCTATGCAGTGGATGGTACGGCAGGGGTCGCAGAGGCAGATGTGATTCTGGTATGCAAGAAGATGCTGGAAACGAAATTGGATGCGTCCACTTTCATCGATACGGATATGGAGAAACGCTGGTATGATGGCGCGGAAGCAGGCAATTTCCATACTATGTATATTGCGAGTATCGAAAAGGTGCTGGTGAAGGAATAAGGGAAATATTGTTACGTTAAGGATTTGCGATAGTAGATGTAATTTCTGTAGTGGTATAAGGTTCTAAGGTTTCTAAAGGTACAAAGGGTTCTCGAATGAGATAATAGACGATTATGTTATCAGCTCATTCGGGGCCCTTCAGAACCTTTAGTACTCTGAGAACCTTTGCAGTGGAAATCATTACATATTCTGCTTAATTTGACAATATGAATCCAGGCGGGTTATGCTCTATGATTCCAACAACGTAACATATCGACATACACAAAAAGGACAAGGTTATAAAAGGTTATGCCCATTAGGTATGGCAATAACCCTTTATAACCTTGTCTTTTTTCGTATACGCTGATTTGTTAGATTCCAGGAATCATAGAGCGTAACCCGCTCGTAGCAATGTTATTAAACTGAGGATAACGGTATAAAAACTACCGTCATTTCGACCGATGGGATTAGTGCAAGGCGACTCAGCAGAACCAAGGGACTATGTTGGACAAAAGTTTTCGTCACCCTGAGCGTAGTCGAAGGGCTTGAGACACTATTGGAAATAACGTTAATTCCGCAAGATTTCTCCACTTCTGTCTCACATAGTCGCAGAAAAACGATAGAACCATCAAGCACAAATCCCATCGGTCGAAATGACGGATAGAGATGAAATTGTTTTCTTAACGTAACAGCATTGCCGCCCGAAGGGCTAACCTTTATTTTTTCTTATCTAGTGGGTGGTCATTCAATTGGTAAGAAAACAGATTAGCCATTGTTGTTAGCTATTTGTTGTTGGGGCCAAACAACCGACAACAAACAACTAACAACAGTGAGTGCAA
>CAVBRV010000035.1:0-18850 GCA_963597965.1 Paludibacteraceae bacterium
CCTTACCGCAAGTGGTGATGAGATTTCTCCACTCAGGGACACAAATCATTTCAATACTTTTGAAGCATCAAGCACAAATAGGATCGGTCGAAATGACGGTGTTTTTTATACCGCTATTCTTAACTTAGTGGCATTACCCGTTTGGGGAGATGCCGTAGGCAGAGGGGGCACCTCTAGCGGTATGAAACTCTATGTAGAACTACCGGACTTCGTAATGTCCGCCCCTAGCGGCATTTCTGCTTGTCTCTATCCGTTTACCGCTAGGAACGGGTATTACCGAGCTCGCTTGATATGTTCATAGCGAAGTATACCGCTACAGCAGCCCCCTCTTTAATTCTCCCCCGGCGGGGGAGATAAATAAGGTATAAACTCTTTACGCTAGCGGTTTCATCTCTTTCCCTTAGCCCCCTTTCCCTGAAAGGGGGTAGCGTAACGAACGAAGTGAGTGCAGCGGGGGATAGTCCTGCACTAGCGAAATCTCGCCCTGCAATTACGTCAAATGCGCTATAGCAAAACGCCTATATGAATCATCTCACAAGAGACCTACCGCCAGTGCGAACTATCCCCTTGTTCATTCGCTTCGCTCATTCCCTTTCCCCTTCCAAAGGAAGGGGACTTTTGTTTCCTATCACCGCTACAGAACCTTATGAGAGCCATTTCACCGAGATGAATCTCCACCGAAATCACCCCTCACAGAACCCTAATCCCTAATCCCTAAAATGCACTGCTTCGCCACGTCCCGCGCCTTCCGGTCCGCCTCCAGCACATCCTCATACGACGAAATCGGTCTCGTCTCCCATCGATTCAACGTTTCCTCTACCACATCGAAAATCGACAAGAAAGACAATTTCCCTTGAATAAACGCCCGGATGGCCTCCTCATTGGCCGCATTGAAGGCGGTCGTGGTATCGCCGCCGGCTTTGCCTGCTTCAAAGGCGAGGTGCAGAGAGCGAAACACTTTCATGTCCGGCTTTTCTACCAAAATGGATGCAATCTGGCTCCAGTCCACAAATTCATGGGACGGAGAGGGCAGTCGGTCCGGGTAGGTCAAAGCGAACTGGATAGGTAGCCGCATATCGGGATTGCCGATTTGGGCGATGATAGAGCCATCGCTGTATTCCACCATGGAATGAATCAGGCTCTGGGGCTGCACAATGACTTCGATATGGTCATAGTCCACATCAAACAACCAGTGGGCCTCGATGACTTCTAAGCCTTTGTTAAACATAGTGGCCGAGTCCAACGTGACCTTCATGCCCATATTCCAGGTGGGATGCTTCATGGCATCCGCCACCGTCACATGAGCCAATTCCTCCCGCGATTTCCCGCGGAACGGTCCACCTGATGCGGTCAAAAGGATTTTGTGAATGCCCTTCTTATCCTGGCCTAGCATACTTTGAAATATCGCGCTATGTTCACTATCTACCGGGCGAATCAGGGTGTGATGTTTCCGTGCTTCTTCCAGCACCAACGCGCCGCCAGCCACCAAGGTTTCCTTGTTCGCCAGGGCCAATTCTTTTCCTGCTCGGATAGCTTCTAGCGTTGGCTTAAGACCAGTAATGCCTACTACAGATACCAAAACCAGGTCCACATCGTCCCGCTTCACGCATTCGGAGAGCGCCTCTTCTCCGATAAGGACCTCCGCGTCTCCCTGGTATATGTCCTGAAATTTCTTTCCCGCTTCTTCATCCGTGATGACAATGGCGTGGGGATGAAATTCCTCCGCCTGCTTGAGCAGAGTATCTATACTTTTGTGGGCCGCAATGACGGACGCATGAAATAGATCCGAATGGAGCCGAATCACGTCCATGGTCTGGGTTCCGATGGACCCCGTGCTACCCAAAATGGCGATTTCTTTCATAATTTTACTCCTTATATAGTCCCCCCTTCGGGGGGAAGGTGGTAGGCTTGCCTACCAAAGGGGGCACCTCTAGCGGCATGAAACACGATGTAGAACTATCGAGCCCGGTAATGTCTGCCCCTAGCGGTATATGAGTCCTTCCTTATTTATCGCCCCCATTGGGGGAGATGCCGTAGGCAGAGGGGGCACCTCTAGCGGCATGAAACGCTATGTAGAACAATCGAACAATGTAATGTCCGCCCCTAGCGGTATATAAGGTTACTCCTTATTTATCGCCCCCGTTGGGGGAGATGCCGTAGGCAGAGGGGGCTGCTCTAGCGGTATGAAATACTATGTAGAACTACCGAGCCCAGTAATGTCCGCCCCTAGTGGTATTCCCGCTTATCTCTATCCGTTTCCCTAGAAGCAGACATGACCGAGCACGCGTGATATGTTCATAGCGAAGTATACCGCTAGAGCTGCCCCCTCTTTTATTCTCCCCCGACGGGGGAGACAAGACGCTAGTGCTTCTAACGCTATCAGCACATTCGAGGACCTGAGCAACCTTAGAACCTTGAGCAACCTGTAACCTCTAGCGATAACATACCTACTCACTCAAAACGCTAACGCAACAATAAAAGCACCGCCACCAAACTGGGTGCCACGAAGAGCAAACTATCGAACCGATCCATCATGCCACCGTGCCCAGGAAGAATATTTCCTGAATCCTTAATATCACAAGCTCGCTTCACGTAAGACTCGAAGAGATCCCCCATAGGCGCCATGACCGCCGCCATGACAGACAGAATGAAACCGTGCAGCATGTCAAAAGAAAAGGCCGCCGAAATTCCCACGCCCAATACGATACATCCCAGCGCACCGCCCACGAGACCTTCCACCGTCTTGTTCGGGCTGATATGAGGCGCCATTTTATGTTTCCCGAAAGCTTTTCCTGCCAGGTACGCAAAGGAATCGCTAGCCCAGGTGCACACCAGAGCCAAAAGAATGAGGAAGATGCCTGGTTCGATGGACACCGCGGTTGGCGGCAAAAGTTCGTGACTGCCACGCAGCAGGGCCAAAGTACCGAAACCAATCCCGAAGTACACCGCCCCAAAACCGGAGTAAATGAGGGATGTCATTTTTTCTTTCTTGATGCCCAGAATGAGGTACAAAAGGAGCACAAAAGCCAGCAGCACCGCCGCAAAGAAGGCTTTGATCGAATAAAAACCAGCGGATAGAATCATGACTGCCATAGCAAGAGCCGTAGGTTTCAGATAAATCGACACCTGGAAATGGCGCAGCATGCTGTCGTATTCATGGAGGGCCAAGAACGCCACCGCCAGGATGGCACCGGTCAGAAACCAACTTCCCAGGTACACCAATCCCAGCACCGCCAAGATGCCTACCACCGCCGTAATCACACGTACTTTCATGAATCAGCCTCCGTCAAGCCACCGAAGCGACGGTCCCGTCCGGTGAACCAATCCACCGCCTTTTGCAATTCTTCCGGCGTGAAATCAGGCCACAGAACCGGCGTGAAATAAAGTTCCCCGTAAGAAATTTGCCACAAAAGGAAATTAGAAATCCGAGACTCCCCGCCAGTACGAATCATAAGGTCCACGTCCTTCGCATCGGAGGGATAGAGGGATTCCGTAATGGTTCCTTCCGTAATATCAGCCGGTTCCAATTCGCCCCGCTTCACTTTTTCTGCGATAGCCTGCACGCCTTGCACAATTTCCATGCGCCCCCCGTAATTGATGGCTACATTCAAAATGAGTCCATCGTTTCCGGCGGTATCCTTCTCGCACTGGGCGATTTCCTTGCGAAGCCCATCAGACAACGCCGACGGTTCGCCAACGATATGAACCTGCACATTGTCAGCCACCAATTCTTTCAGCTGACTAATCAGGTAATTCTTGAAAAGTTTCATGAGGAAACGAACTTCCAGAGAAGGCCGTTTCCAATTTTCCGTCGAAAACGCATAGAGGGTCAGCACCTTAATGCCCATGTGGCCCGCAGCCCGCACAATGGTCTTCACATTGGCAGCCCCCACCTGGTGCCCATAGGTACGCTCTCTCCCCCGCTTCTTCGCCCAGCGGCCATTGCCATCCAAGATGATGGCCACGTGTTCAGGAAATGATTTTTTATCGGACATATATTCTCCTATTTAAACGAAATGATTTTTTTAGTGACTGGTGACTCGTGACTAGGGATTAGGGATTAGGGATTAGGGATTAGGAAAATAGTATTTTTGCCCCCTTCCTTTGGAAGGGGGTAGCGAAACGAGCATAGCGAGTGCAGCGGGGGATAGCCTGCTGTAGCGATATATCTCGCATTACTCCACTATCCATTCAGGCGTCCATTCTAGCGTTCTTCCGCTTATGCTGGACGCCTTATACCGCTATGTGTCTCCTGTCATTTATCCCGCTACTGCGAGCTATCCCCCCTGCCCCCCTTTCAGCGAAAGGGGGCTTGCCGCTAGTGATACTAATGAAAGAAGCACTACCGTGAGCCCCCTTCCTTTGGAAGGGGGTAGCGAAACGAGCATAGCGAGTGCAGCGGGGGATAGCCTGCTGTAGCGATATATCTCGCATTACTCCACTATCCATTCAGGCGTCCATTCTAGCGTTCTTCCGCTTATGCTGGACGCCTTATACCGCTATGTGTCTCCTGTCATTTATCCCGCTACTGCGAGCTATCCCCCCTGCCCCCCTTTCAGCGAAAGGGGGCTTGCCGCTAGTGATACTAATGAAAGAAGCACTACCGTGAGCCCCCTTCCTTTGGAAGGGGGTAGCGAAACGAGCATAGCGAGTGCAGCGGGGGATAGCCTGCTGTAGCGATATATCTCGCATTACTCCACTATCCATTCAGGCATCCACTCTAGCGTTCTTCCCGCTTATGCTGGACGCCTTATACCGCTAGAGCTGCCCCCTCTTTAGTTCTCCCCCGACGGGGCAATGTCATTAAGTTAAGCGAAATATGCGATGATTTCTGCTGTCACAAAGGTTCTAAGGGTACAAAAGGTTCTAAAGGTTTCTAGAATGAGCTAATGACGCTAGCATTCATAGGCACATTCAAGAAACCTGAGTACCTTTAGAACCATGAGAACCTTGAGCAACCTGTAACCTCAAGCGTTAGCATTCCTACTCACTCAAATCCTTAACTTAACAGCATTGCCCGACGGGGGAGATAAATAAGATGTAAACTTATTTACAAGCTATCCCCCCTGCCCCCTTTCAGCGAAAGGGGGCTTGCCGCTAGTGCTTTCCCCAATGCGACAGAACCCTTGCATACCGATAGACAGCTCAATGAAGCACTATCCACTTCATCGCTACAGAACCTTCTGATAGCGCTAACAGCTGACATGATGCACCAGCGTCATGTCCCACTACCAGAACCCTATTTCTCCAACGCCTTTTCCACAGAGCAGCTATATTTCATCCTCGGCATAACGACCGACGTCTCCCCCAGCCGCACCAAGTACACTTTTTCCTCTTCCAAGAGTTCCTTTCGCCCATGAGTAAAAGAAATCGTACCACCAGGATACGATTTCTCTACACTTTGTCTCACAGATTCATCAAAAGGCAACCCTGGATAGATTGCATCTTGAATCCTACTCATACGGACATGATTTCTTTAATTTTCTTATCAGTGACAGCTTCCAGTTCCTTGATTTTCTGATCAGTAAGCTTCTGGATTTTGTCCTGTACTTCCTTGATGACGTCTTTGGAAACGTCGCTATTCTTTTCTTCCTTCTTCATGAAATCATTGCCATCGCGGCGAATGTTGCGAATAGCTACCTTTGCTTCTTCCGCTTTCTTGTTCACCACTTTGGACAATTCCTTGCGGCGATCTTCGGTGAGCTGTGGGATAGCCATGCGAATGAGATTGCCATCATTCATAGGAACCAAGCCCAGGTCGGACTGGAGAATGGCTTTTTCAATATCCTTCAACAGACCCTTATCCCAAGGCTGTACCACCAACAGTCTTGCTTCCGGTACAGTAACCGATGCCACCTGGGTCACCGGGGTGCGGCTGCCGTAGTAGTCTACAAACACACGGTCCAAGAGGCTCGCATTGGCCTGGCCGGTGCGGATAGAAGTAAATTCATTGCGGAGAGCCGTGATGGATTTGTCCATTTTTTCGGACAGTTTTTTCAGTTCGTCTTCGTACATAATTATTTCCCTTCAATTAATGTGCCCAAGGATTCACCCTTGCAAGCTTTAACAATATTTCCTGGAACATCGATATTGAATACCTGAATCGGAATTTCATTATTCATGCACAGCGTAATGGCGGTGTTATCCATGACAGCCAATTCCTTCTGCAGCACTTCCCCATAGGTCAGATGGGTAAACATCTTTGCTTCTGGATGGAATTTCGGGTCCGCATCATAGACGCCATTGGTCTGTTTCTTCGCCATGAGCATCACATCTGCTTCGATTTCAGCACTGCGGAGAGCCGCTGTGGTATCGGTGGTGAAATAGGGGTTCCCTGTGCCAGCGCCGAAAATCACAACCCGCCCCTTTTCCAAGTGACGAATAGCCCGACGGCGAATATAAGGTTCCGCAATCTGACGCATTTCGATAGCAGTCTGTACACGAGTAGAAACGCCCAATTTTTCCAAAGCATCCTGAAGAGCCACGGAATTGATGACCGTTGCCAGCATGCCCATGTAGTCAGCAGACGCCCGGTCCATGCCGCCCTGGCTGCCCTTAAGGCCTCTCCAGATATTGCCGCCGCCCACAACGACAGCGACCTGAATCCCGGCTTCACAGGCTTCTTTGATTTCTCTCGCCAAACGATAGACCACTTCTGGATCGATCCCAAAGCCTTTGTCATTGGCTAATGCTTCCCCAGATAATTTCAGCATCACTCTGTTATACTTATTTTCTGTTGCCATTGTACACCCCCGTGAAATAATGAATTACATCTTTTCTATTATATATGATATTCGCTATCAAAGCTAGTGGAATTTTATGAAATGGTGACTGGTGACTGGTGACTAGGGACTAGGGATTTGGGACTAGGGATTTGGCGTAAGCAGTTGGCAGTTGACCGTTAACCGTTAACAGTTAACAGTTAACAGTTAACGGTTAACTGTTGATGGTAAATCCCATGAGCCCCCTTCCTTTGGAAGGGGGTAGCGTAACGAACGAAGTGAGTGCAGCGGGGGATAGCTTGCTGTAGCGATATAACTCTATCACATCGCTATCCATCCAGGCGTCCACTCTTGCGCTTCTCCCGCTTATGCTGGACGCCTTATACCACTATGTGTCACATATTATTTATATCGCTACAGCGAGCTATCCCCCCTGCCCCCCTTTCAGCGAAAGGGGGCTTGCCGCTTTCGCTGAAAAAGCTAGCCACACATATTTCCTAATCCCTAGTCACCAGTCACTAGTCACCAGTCACCAGACCACAAAAAAAAGGACACTCAAACGAGTGTCCTCCTTCAGAGTCAATTACTGTTTCAACTGTTTAGCCACTTCAGCAGCGAGGTCATCCTGTTTCTTTTCGATGCCTTCGCCCAGCTGGAAGCGGGTGAAACGAACCACTTCTGCATTCTTGGATTTCAGAAGTTTCGCGATGGTCAAATCGCCATCTTTGATGAATTCCTGGTCAACCAGGCAAACTTCCTTGTAAAATTTATTGATGCGGCCCAGAACCATTTTTTCAATGATTTTTTCTGGTTTGCCTTCATTTCTAGCTTCCACAGCGAGCACTTCTTTTTCGTGTTCGATTTCAGCCTGTGGAACCTGGGTGCGGTCCAGGTAAGACGGATTCGCAGCAGCAATCTGCATAGCAATATCCTTGCCCAGTTCAGCGTCGCCGCCTTTGAGTTCTACCAGAACGCCGATTTTGCCGCCGCCATGGATATAGCTGTATACCTGGCCGTCAGCGCTTTCGTAACGAACGAAACGACGAACAGAAATATTTTCGCCAATCTTAGCAACTGCTTCGGTCACCTGGTCTTTGACTGCCTTGCCGTCCATTTCAGAAGCGAGCAGAGCGTCTACGTCAGCCGGGTTGACCTTCAGAATCTGCTGAGCGATAGCAGCTGCCAGTGCTCTGAAATCAGTGTTGCTGCCTACGAAGTCGGTTTCGCAGTTCACTTCTACTACGGTGCCAACTTTGCCATCTTCGGAGATAGCGGAAACAACAGCGCCTTCAGCAGCCACGCGGCTAGCTTTCTTAGCAGCCTGGGACAGTCCCTTTTCACGGAGAATGTCAACTGCTTTTTCCATATCGCCTTCTGCTTCCACCAATGCCTTCTTGCAATCCATCATGCCGGCACCGGTCTTGGTACGCAGATCTTTTACCATACTAGCTGTAATTGCCATTTCATAACCTCCATCATAAAAAAAGTGACTAGTGACAAGTGACTAGTGACTAGGAGTAGAAAACATTTCTAGTCACCAGTCACTAGTCTACTAGTCACTTTAAAAATTTATTTCACTTGTAATGACACACTCGCAAAGGCGTCAATTATTATTCCTTATCAGCAGCTTCTTCAGCCGGAGCTTCTTCGCCTTCAGCGGCAGCAGCTTCTTCCGCTTCCTGCTGACCCTGACGACCTTCCAGGACAGCATCAGCCATCTTGCTAGCCAAGAGTCTTACAGCACGGATAGCGTCATCGTTGGCTGGAATCGGGAAATCAACTACATCTGGATCGCAGTTGGTATCAACGGTTGCTACAACCGGAATGTGGAGCTTGTGAGCTTCAGCTACAGCGATTTCTTCTTTCTTGGAGTCGATGATGAAGATAGCGCCTGGGAGCTTCTTCATGTCTTTGATACCGCCCAAGTTCTTTTCCAGTTTTTCCAGTTCCCGTTTCATCAGGATAACTTCCTTCTTCGGATACTGGTCAGTGGTGCCTTCTTCAAACATTTTTTCCAGTTCCTTCAGACGAGCTACACGGGTCTGAATGGTACGGAAATTGGTGAGCATGCCGCCCAGCCAACGTTCATTCACATAGAACTGATTGCAACGGGTAGCTTCTTCTTTTACAGAGTTCTGCGCCTGTTTCTTGGTGCCAACGAAGAGAACGGATTCGCCTTTAGCGGCTACGTCACGGATGAAAGCATACGCTTCTTCTACTTTCTTTACGGTCTTCTGCAGATCGATGATGTAGATGCCGTTTCTTTCGGTGAAAATGAAGCGAGCCATTTTCGGATTCCAACGACGGGTCTGATGACCAAAGTGAACGCCTGCTTCGAGTAACTGTTTCATGGATACAACTGCCATAATATAACCTCCTGTTATTACCTCTGTCCCCTTCCTCTCCTGCAGCCACTTCGGAAATGAGTATGAAATAGAAATTTTTTCCGATAGCACAGATGCAGAATCCAGTAGACATGTGTACTCATGCGTTATTCATTTTATCAAAATCGGAAATGGATTGCAAGGACTTTTTTGGGACTGGTGACTAGGGACTGGTGACTGAGGATTAGGGATTAGGGATTGGGGAAATATGCGACACTAGCGTTTTTATCACATACTAAAAGCCCCCTTTCTTTGAAGAGGCCACTGCAGAACCCCTGATTTAATGTATAGAGCTTATTTTTATACACAAAATCATGCATTGACAGCCAATGAAGCACGATTCTTTGATCATCGTTTTGCATAATTATTATCTCTATGCACGAGATAGGGACTTTTTCAGTGGCCTCTTCTTTGAAAGGGGGTAGCGTAACGAATGGAGTGAGTGCAGCGCAATGTCATTAAGTTAAGGATTTGCATAAGTAGGAATGATTCCGCTGCAGGTTACAGGTTACTCAAGTTTCTAAGGGTTCTAAGGGTGCTCAGGTTCCTCGAATGTGCCAATAGTCGCTGGCGTCATTAGCTCATTCGAGAAACGTGAGAGACCTTAGCATCCTGAGAAACCTGAGTAACCTTTACATCAGCAGAAATCATCGTATATTCCGCTTAACTTAATAGCATTGCCCATTTCACAACACATCTGAATGTGACCCGGTTCTAACTGCTGTCAAAATTAACTGCTCATCATTTACCATATAAATCAAAAGCCAATCCGGTTGGATATGGCATTCCCTGAACCCCGCATAATTTCCAGATAAAGCATGATCTCGATACTTGATTTCTAAAGGGTCCCCCGCCGTTAAAATTTCCAGGACTTTTCTCAATTCATTTATAGGAAGTCCTCTCTTTTTTATCCGCTTTACATCTTTCCGGAATTTAACAGTCATCACTAGTTCATACATCATCTATATCCTTCAGCATTTCATCCACGCTATGATACCTCTTCGCTGGTCTTGTCCCACTAGCGATTTCTCTAGCCTCCTGCATCGCCGCTTCTGTTTCCGCATTGAAACGAGGCTGTTTTAATGCAAAAGGCATACCGCCCTCCATCAGTGACATTCTGATAAACATATTGACTGCATCACTGACCGTAATCCCAAAAGAAGAAAACAAAGCTTCTGCTTGTTTCTTAATATCTGGTTCAATCCGAATATTAATGGTTGCTGTTTTTGCCATTTGTATCACCTCTCTAGGTGTATTTTATCACATTCATTATACATTCACAACACAATCACAGGTTAGCAGTTGGCAGTTGGCAGTTAACGGTAAATCCCCTTTTACCCCCTTTCTTTGAAAAGGGGGTAGCGTAACGAACGAAGTGAGTGCAGCGGGGGATAGCCTGCTGTAGCGGTATAACTCACATTGTGCCGCCCTCCGTTTAGGCATCCACTCTTGTGGTTTTCCCGCTTGTGCTAGACACCAACACCGCTATGTATCACATATCATTTATATCGCTACTGCGAGCTATCCCCCCTGCCCCCCCTTTCAGCCAATGCTACTAAGTTAAGGATTAGAGTAAGCTGGTATGGTTCCGCTAGAGATTACAGGTTGCTCAAGGTTCTCAAGGTTCTCAGGGTTCTAAGGGTTCTAAAGGTTTCTCGAATGTGCCTATGAACGCTAGCGTCATCAGCTCATTCGAGAAACCTTTAGAACCCTTTGTACCCTGAGAACCTTTGTGGCAGCAGAAATCATCGCATATTTCGCTTAACTTAATGACATTGCCCTTTCAGCGAAAAAAAGGGGGGGCTTACCGCTATATAACACACCGCTTCCAACACTACTCACTTTTCTTATAAAAACGAATGAATGCTCCACCATTTACCGCCTACTGCTAACTGCCTACTGCCAACTGGCAACAAAAAACGTGAGACGACAAACGTCATCTCACGTCTCATGTTTACATCCAATTACGCATTCTTTGCTGCTTCGCAAATCTGAGTGAAGCCAGCCGGGTCATGGATAGCCAATTCAGACAGCATCTTGCGGTTTACCTGGATGCCAGCCTTGGTCAAACCAGCGATCAGGCGGCTGTAGGTCAGACCATTCTGACGAGCTGCTGCATTGATACGAACGATCCAGAGCTTACGGAATTCTCTCTTCTTGGATCTACGGTCTCTTCTAGCATAGTAGAGAGCCTTCATGACCAGCTCGTTTGCTTTTCTGAACTGGGTGTGACGAGCACCTCTGTAGCCCTTAGCCAGTTTCAGAATCTTCTTATGTCTTGCATGAGCGGTAACGCCGCTTTTTACTCTTGCCATTCTCTTATATCCTCCTTATTAGCCGTTTGGAAGCAATCTTGCTACACGTTTGTAATCAGACTTGGAAACCAGTGCTGCTTTTCTGAAGTTTCTCTTTCTCTTTGGGGACTTCTTTTCGAGAATGTGGCTCTTGAAAGCCTTGTTTCTCTTGAACTGACCGGAACCGGTTTCAGTAAAACGTTTTGCCGCTGCGCGACGGGTTTTCATTTTCGGCATTGTAATACTCTCCTTTTGTTATGCTTTTGGACCAACGACCATGGTCATGTTGCGTCCTTCTAATTTCGGTGGCTTCTCGCGAACAATGGTATCACCGAGTTCTTTTGCGAAACGGTCGAGCACGTCCTGTCCAAGTTCTGGATGGGTCATTTCTCTACCACGGAACATGATGGTCACTTTCACTTTGTTTCCATCACCTAAGAAACGCTGTGCATTCTTCAGTTTGACAAAGAAGTCATGGTCTTCAATGTTTGGACGAAGTTTCACTTCTTTAATCTGGAATACCTTTTGTTTCTTTTTGGCTTCCTTATCACGTTTCTGCTGTTCATATCTGTATTTGCCATAGTTCATGATACGGCATACAGGCGGGCGACCATTCGGTGCCACCTCTACGAGATCAAGTCCTTTTTCTTCCGCAATGCGAATCGCTTCCCGAAGTGTCATGATCCCCAGTTGTTCATTTGCATCGCTGACGACACGTACTTCTCTAGCACGAATCTGTTCATTGATACTAAGTTCCTTACCTATTCTTTTCACCTCCGAAATAGAAATCATTGCAAGTAAAAAGCGGACAGCATCTGCCGTCCGCCCTGAGTTCATACGTAAACCTTAGTAGCCATAGCCTTGTAAGGTGAGAAGCGGATGACTTCTGCTTGCAATCAATTACAAGGTATATATTACTCTATGAGAGGGGAGTTGTCAATGATTTTTTTATATTTTTTCTGGTGACTGGTGACTAGGGATTGGGGATTGGGGATTAGAAGTTGGCAGTTGGCAGTAAATGATTTCAACTTCCCATTAGCCTCCTTCCTTTGGAAGTAATGTCATTAAGGTAAGGATTTTCATAAGTAGAAATGATTCCGTTGGAGGTTACAGGTTGCTCAAGGTTCTCAGGGTTCTAAGGTTGCTCAGGTTCCTCGAATATGTCTATGAATGCTAGCGTCATCAGCTCGTTCGAGAAACCTTTAGAACCCTTTGAACCTTTAACATAGAAATCATCGTATATTTCACTTAACTTAATGGCATTGTTTGGAAGGGGGGATAGCCTGCTGTAGCGGTATAGCTCACATTGTGCCACACTCCGTTTAGGCGTCTACTCTAGCGGCCTTCCCGCTTGCGCTGAACGCCTACACCGCTATGTATCATATATCATTTATATCGCTACTGCGAGCTATCCCCCCCTGCCCCCCTTTCAGCGAAAGGGAGCTTTCCGCTTGAGAAAAATACCGCTAGTAACACAATTTCCTAATCCCTAGCTACTAATGCCTGCCTACTGCTAACTGCTAACTGCCTACGCCTTTCCCGGTCACCAGTCACTAGTCACCAGCTACTACCAACGGCACCACATACAGCACCACTGAAAGAACGAAGAACCCCGCCGTAATCGTTTTCCACAATGTATAATCCTTATCCATAGCCGCCCGTTCAGACGCTGTCGGTACTTCATTCGCTGCTGCTAGGTCCTCTACTTTCAAATCCTCTTCCCCATATTTCTTATGGCAGAAGAAATAAATCACCAAACCCACCACGCACCAGATGACGCCGGAAACGATGGCATCCTGGTCCAACTGGGTCAGCATGATGAAATAAATGATGATGCTGATCGGTACACCAATGGCAATGGCTGGTGCTTTGAAAGGCCGTTTGAGATCGGGATGTTTCTTCCGAAGACCCCAAGCGGCAGCAATACCGATAATGTAGTAGAAAAGGTCCGCAAAGAGACTCACCGATGCTACGAAGGTAATCGGATATTTCACCAAAATCAAAGAAAGAACGCCTAGCACTAAAATGGCTACCCAGGGAGTGCCGTATTTCGGATGGAGTTTGGCAAAGACTTTCGGCATGGCCCCTTCTCTGGCCATAGAGAACAGATAGCGAGGCGGTACGGCAATGCTGGAATTTAGAGTAGAGAAATCTCCGCCCAGTGCGATACCAATAGCCAGTAGTGCCAGGGGCAATCCCAAAATCCCCGCCGTTTCCATAGCCATAGCAAAGGGTGCATCCGCTTCTGCCAGTTGCGGCAAAGCGTCCGTCGGTGTGATGCCCACCAAGAGCCACTGGAAAATAGCATTCACGATGAACACAATGAAAGGCGACAATTTCAAAGCCCGAGGCAAATTGATTTCCGGATACTTGATTTCCTCCCCCATGGCACAGCAGGTTTCAAATCCCGCAAAGCACCACCAAATCATAGACACCATGCCGATGAATCCCCAAGTGCTGGTATCTTGCAACGCTTCGGGAAGCACCACATAGTTTGGCATCTGGATGTGAGGAAACATGGAAACGCCCCAGATGAGAGCCACGCCCCAGAAGAAATACATGAATCCGTTCTGCAGCCGCCCCGTCATGCCGGTGCCATATATATTGGTAATAATAAAGAGCACAATCGGAATCATGGCCAGCGTAATGTCATCCAGGGGCAGTTCGATACCAAAGGCACGGAAAAAGGTTTTGAAATAAAAGGAAAAGGCCAACGCTTCCCCAGAGGTCACCGCAATGAGGGAGGCAATGAAATTCCATCCCGCCAACACGCCGGCGCATCGTCCCAATCCCAGTTTCGCATATTTGTACGTACCTCCCGCAAAAGGAAGAGAGGCCCCCATTTCCCCATAGAGCCATGCGGGATAAATACTAATCACCATGGCAAGAAAGGTCGCTAGCACCACCGCCGCACCCATGTCCCCCACGATTTGCGATCCTGTCGTAAAAAGTCCAACACCAATGACATTCCCCACGGTAATGGTGACCGCTTCCTTCATGCCTAGCGTCCGCTTCAACATCCCTTGCATTTGATTTCCTTCTTTCTTATTTTATCTAAGTAAAGCGTTATAAGATTAAATGAATTATAGCATAGGAATGGTGACGTTGCAAGGTGATTTGATGGGTGACTGGTGACTGGTGACTGGTGACTGGTGACTAGTGACTAGTGACTGGTGACTAGGGATTGGGGATTGGGGATTGGGGACTGAGGATTGAGAATTGAGAATTAAGGAAATATGCGACAGTAGCGTTTTTATCACATACAAAAAGCCCCCTTTCTTTGAAAGGGGGTAGCGTAACGAACGAAGTGAGTGCAGCGGGGGATAGCCTGCACTGGCGATATAACTCACATTGTGCCGCCCTCCGTTTAGGCGTCCACTCTTGCGGTTCTTCCGCTTACACTGAACGCCTACATCGCTATGTAGTGGCTGCTCAATAATTCATTTTCAATAGCAAGAAACCGGATTAACGATTGTTGTCGGTTGTTAGTTGTTGGTTGTTGGGGCCAAACAACCGACAACTAACAACTAACAACAGTGAGTGCAAGGAAATCTGCACAATAGCCCGTATTTCTATGCACTTGAATGCCAAAACTTCACTGCATGTATTCAGTAAACATCGGGCGTATGAATTATCGAGCATCCACTATGTGTCACCCGTCATTTATATCGCTACTACGAGCTATCCCCCCTGCCCCCCTTTCAGCGAAAGGGGGCTTGCCGCTTGAGAGAATACCGCCAGTATCACTATTTCCTAATCCCCAGCCACTAATCCCTAGCTACTAATGGCCGCCTACTGCCTACGCTTTTCCCAATCACTAGTCACCAGCTACTAGTCACTGATTAATGAGCGTCTTCGCTGACTTTTTAAGCTTCACCAACGCCTTCCCCTCGATTTGGCGAATCCGTTCCCTGGTGACATCAAAGTATTTCCCCACTTCCTCCAAGGTTCTCGTCTTTCCGTCTTTCAAGCCAAAGCGAAGTTCCAATACCTGCCGTTCCCGGTCCGTCAATCCCTGAAGCAGCTCATCGATTTGTTCTTTCAAGAGAATCGAACCGGCCGCATCATCAGGTGCCACTGCTTCGTGGTCTTCGATGAAATCACCTAGGTGAGAATCTTCTTTCTCTCCAATCGGCGTTTCCAAGGAAATCGGATCTTGCGCGATTTTTTTGACCTCTCTGACTTTGGAAACCGACACGCCCATGGCCCTGGCGATTTCTTCATTGGTGGCTTCTCGGCCATTTTCTTGCAACAGCTGACGGGAAATGCGATTCAGCTTATTGATGGTTTCCACCATGTGCACCGGCACACGGATGGTTCTGGCCTGGTCGGCGATGGCGCGGGTGATGGCCTGGCGAATCCACCAGGTGGCATAGGTGGAAAATTTATAGCCCTTGGTATAGTCAAATTTATCGACCGCTTTGAGGAGGCCCAAGTTTCCTTCTTGAATCAAATCCAAGAATTGCAAGCCTCGTCCCAAATATTTCTTTGCAATGGAAACCACCAATCGTAAATTGCGATCCGCCAGTTCTTTCTTCGCATCGACAGCCGCTTTGATTTCCTCTGCGCTGGCGCCCGGACGGGTTCCCTTCTCTACCACCTGGGCCAAATGGATTTCTTCCTGGGTGTCGAGCAGTTTCAGGGCCCCGATTTCCTTCAGATACATCTTCACCGGGTCATCGATGGCGATCGACGTGTCCAGGTCTGGAGAAGCCGCAATTTCTTCCACTTCTTTTTCGATGTTCGCTACCTCTTCTTCCTCAGGCAGTTCTATTTCCTCATCGGAAACTTCCTCATCGAAATCCACTTCCAGGTGGTGTACATGAAGTCCTTCGTACAGGTCAGATAAATCCTCTTCCCCCAAGTTCTTCTCCGCAATCAGGTTCATGATGTCCTTATTGGCCACGAAACCATTCTTCGATTTTGCCTTGAGTTCCTGGATCCATTTTTCGAGTTCTGCTGTTCGTTCTGCCATAGGCTCCTCCACTTATGATAAGATACGATTTTGAGTAAATAGGTATGATTTCGCTAATGATTCAGGTTTCTAAGGGTTCTAAAGGTTCTCAGGTTGCTCAGGTTCCTCGAACGAAATGATAACGTCCATATCTCATCCAAAGAACCTTTGGCACCTTTAGAACCCTGAGAACCCTTAGCAACTTGTAATTAGTGGCTGCTCGATAATTCATTTTCAATAGCAAAAACCGGATTAGCGATTGTTGTTAGTTGTTAGTTGTTGGTTGTCTGACTTCAATCAACTAACAACTAACAACTAACAACATTGAGTGCGCCCCTTCCTAACTCCTAACGCCTAACTCAATAATCTCCTTGCTCAGTTGAATGCAAATCATTTGTTCCTTCTTTGCTTCTTCCGGGTCTGTATTCATCAGTTCTTGCACCTTTTGTGTATGCAAGCGATACTCTTTTTGCAAATAAATTTTCTTCAGCGGCCAGATGTATTCCTCCAGCGGCACGGAGCCCGGTTGTTCCCCCTCCATGAGCAGCGTCGCCAGCCGTGGAATTTCTTCTCTGGGAAGCAATTTCTCCACCGCTTCCTGGGTGATTTCCCCGCCCATGGTAGTGAGAATGGCGAATAGTTCTTGATGGAAATCATCGGCGAAGGCATAGCTTTGTAATTCTTCCCAACCTTCAGGGAGCGTGTGATAGCGAAGACAATATTTCAAGAACCCCGCTTCTAGCAATTTCTGCCGCTTCACCATAGGACTGGCTTCCGCCGTCGGGGCCTCCAGGGTCGTTTTTTGAGAAATATACATATCGGAATGATTTTTTCTCGCATAGGACAAAGCTTCGCTGCGGATGATGCCTTCATCCATGTGCATGGTGGCGGCCATTTTCTTGATGAAAGAATCAAATTGGAACGAATCCTGCTGGGCCAAGAGCACCCCAAACATTTCATCTAGGATATGATGCTGCCCGTCCAAAGTGGACGCATCGTATTGCCTTCTGAGCGCGCCGAAGAGATAATCCAGTGCGGGCTGTGCCTGATTCACCACTTCCAAGTAGGCCTCGCCGCCGTGAAGATTGACAAATTCGTCCGGGTCCTTCCCTTCGCCCACGCGGGCCACCCGAAGTTTCAATCCCACAGCACCGGCGATTTCTAGCGCCCGCCGGGTCGCATTTTGCCCCGCCGCATCCATATCATAGGAAAATACGATTTCATCGGCATATTTCTTGAGAAGCCTAGCCTGCTCCACGGTGAACGCCGTCCCCAGCGACGCCACCGCATTGGTGACCCCATGGGCATGGAGGGAAATGGCATCCATGTAGCCTTCCACCATGATGGCTTGCCGCTTCTTTCGGATTTCTGGCAAAGCTTGGTAAATGGCAAACAAGAGCCGCCTTTTGTTGAAAATCGGCGTTTCCGGCGAATTGAGATATTTCGGCTTGCTATCATCCATGACACGCCCGCCGAAGGCCACGATATGCCCCCGGAGGTCCAAAATCGGAAACATGCATCGATTGCGGAAGGTGTCATAAAAGGTATTATTTTTATACCCGCAAAGCCCGGCAGTCACCAAAATCTTACCATCGATTTGTTTCTTCTGGGTAAAATCATTGTACAATTTGTGCCAATCCGGCGGCGCAAAGCCCAGTTTAAAACTTTCGATGGTGTCCTTAGACAAATGGCGCTTCTCTGCGAAATAGGCCATGCCCGCTTGCCCCATACGGGTCTTGGTCAGACAATTATGGAAATAGGATCCCGCCAGCTCCATCACATCATAGAGCTTCTTCGTCTGGGCCATTCGCTGCTTTTCTTCCGGGGACAATTCCTTCTTCGGCAGTTCCATGTGGGCATACTCCGCCAGTCGCTCCACTGCTTCGGTAAAGGAAATATTTTCCATCTTTTCGATGAAACTGATCACGTCCCCACTGGCATGGCAGCCGAAGCAGTAGTAAAATCCCTTCTCCGGCGAAACCGAGAAAGAAGGTGTTTTCTCCGGGCCATGGAAGGGACAGGAAGCGAAGTAATAGCGCCCCTGCTTTTTCAGCGTGGCATAGTGTCCGATGACGTCTAGTATATTGATATTGTCTTTGAGTTGTTGTAGAAATTCATTCGTAAATGAAGCCATACACATCAGTTCCAATCATAAATTTATGGGGATTTGGGTTAGCAGTCAGTAGGGATGATTTCGCTGGCGGTGACAGGTTGCTCAAGGTTCTAAGGTTGCTCAAGGTTCTAAAGGTTTCTCGAATGAGATGATGACGCTAATGTATTGTGTCATTGAAATTTACTTACTATAAAAACAAATATTGAATAAGCAGTAAACATCGTCCCCCCCTTGGAGAAGGGGGCAAGGGGGATAGAGTGTTTCGTCAGAAACACATTCACCGTAGCGATATAAATTTCCATATCGGCTGTCTCAAATAAACAAATTCCGCTTTTCTGAAATATGTCCCTTCGGGCCATTCTATCCCCGGCTTCGCCGCCCCT
>CAVBRV010000036.1:0-18794 GCA_963597965.1 Paludibacteraceae bacterium
CAGAAAAACGATAGAAGCATCAAGCACAAATCCCATCGGTCGAAATGACGGATAGAGAAAAAATCGCTTTCTTAAGCCCTTGGGTGAGACAAAACGCTAGAATTTCATTTCATAGAAGCCAAATGCTAAATAAATTCCCGCTGTCTCCAGACGTCTATACCTATTACCTCAACAAGCATTCATGCCGCCAGTGCGAGCTATCCCCTTGTCCATTCGCTTCGCTCATGGCCTGTCCCCTTCCAAAGGAAGGGGATTCCTGGTGCTTTTCACCGCTATACTCCACTAATCATATCACCGCTACAGAACCCATATAAAAAAGCGGCGCTTCCAAACTCCGTGCGCCGCACCACCACTCCTCACTCCTCATTCTTAACTCCTCACTATAACCCCCTTGCCATCCATGATATAATATTTCTTAACACTCTAGTCACAAAAAGGAGGTCTCCCTCATGATTATTACCATTGCCCGCCAAAGTGGAAGCGGCGGATATACGGTGGGAAAAATTTTGGCCGACAAATACGGCATTCCCATTTACGATCAGACCAGTCTATCGAAACTCGCCAAGGAACAAGGCATGTATGACAAAATGCGCGGGTTCTTCGACGAATTTCCAGTCAATTCTCTCATGTATGCTTTATCTATGGATTTCAGAAATAAGAAATTCACTGAACCAGAACGCGACGCGCTGGAACACTTGATTTCTGATCACGACTTCGTCCTCATCGGTCGCTGCGGCAATTATATTTTCAGAAATAGAAAAGACTGCGTCTCCGTTTTCGTGCACGGCGATTTGGACTATCGGGTGTGGTACAAGACCCAACTGCTTCATGTCAGCCAGAAGGAAGCATTAGACATCATTCACAAAGCGGACGACAGCCGCCTGGCCTACCACCGCTACTACACCGGCACCATCTGGGGCGAAGCGAAAAACTACGACCTCGCCCTCGACACCTCCCGCATAGGCCATCAAGCCGCCGCTTCTCTCATCGAAGCCTACATTGAAAAAGTGAAAGAAGCGGACCGGAGAACGGAACCGTTCTATCCGTTGAAATAGACTGTCTAACATTGGTGTTTTTACGCCACATATATAGTGAGGAGTGAGGAATTAGGAGTGAGGAGTGAAGGCCGGCGAGCCTCGAATTGCTCTTATACCGATTACATTCAAATCAAATAATTCCTTTTATATAGCTCGCCGAGATTAAAAGGTATAAAGGTTATTCTTGTGCCACTTACGATTTCTAACATAGAACAATAAAAGTTAGTGACAGGGTTAAAAAGGTTATAAAAAGTTATGAGAAAACGTCATTCCCATAACCTTTTATAACCTTGACGCTTATGATAAATAGAAATGTTTCAGGAAAGAAATTAGCACAATAATAACCTTTATAAAAAATATTGGGGCGCTTCCAAAATTTTATGCGCCCCTTCCACCACTCCTCACTCCTCATTCCTAACTCCTCACTTTTTACATAATAACAATAAGAAAGGAATTTTATATGGGTTATCTACAACAATTTGGCTACATTTTGACCATTTCTTTTGTGGGAGAACTTCTTCACTCCCTTTTGCCGCTTCCCGTGCCGGCTAGCATTTATGGCATTATCCTTTTATTTCTTCTTCTCCATTTCAAAATTCTCCGGGTGCCGCAGATTCGAGATGCTTCTATGTTTCTCATCGAAATCATGCCGGTCCTCTTTATCCCAGCGGCAGTAGGTCTCATGACCTCTTGGGAGCTGATTTCCTCTGCCCTCTGGGAATACATCGCTATCACAGTCCTCGCCCTAGCAGCGGTCATGATTGTGTCCGGCCGTTTCACCCAATTTGTCATCCGCCACATGGGAAAGGAAGAAGAATGAACGATTTTTTACAAAACTCCGCCTACTTGGCTGTTTTCATCAGCCTCTTTACCTTTTGGCTGGGCACGAAGGTATTTGCCAAATTTCATAACCCACTCTGTAATCCCCTTTTGATTTCCGTTCTTTTGGTCATTGGATTTTTGAAATGCACCGACATGGATTACAAAACCTACAACGAAGGGGCGTCTTACATCAATTACCTCCTGACCCCTTCCACCATCTGTCTGGCAGTGCCCCTCTACGAGCAGATGAAACTTCTCCAGCAAAATTACAAAGCCATTTTCCTGGGCATTCTCTCCGGCGTCCTTACTGGCATGACCGCCGTTTTCCTGCTTTGCCTGACATTCGGCTTCGACCACGCCTCCTATGTGACCTTACTCCCCAAATCTATCACCACCGCCATCGGCATGGGCCTGTCGGAAGAATTGGGCGGGTACGTGTCCATCACCGTAGCGTCCATCATTGCCACCGGGATTTTAGGAAATATGATTGGTGAATACATTTGCAAATACGCAGGCATCAAGAACCCCATCGCCAAAGGCATCGCCATGGGCACCGCCGCTCACGCCATGGGCACCGCAAAAGCCATGGAAATGGGGCCTGTCGAAGGTGCCATGAGCTCCCTCTCCATCGTGGTCTCTGGGGTATTCACCGTAGCAGGAGCATCGTTTTTCGCCATGTTAATATAGCGGGTTAAATGCGAAGTGCGTAGTGCGTAATGGTGGTAGCGGCGCACAAAATTTGGAAGCGCCGCGCAATATAAAAGGTTATCATTCTGCTAATTTCTCTTTTCTAACGTATCATGAATAGGGTCTAATACAAGGTTATAAAGGGTTATATAAGGTTATGAAACTTGCGGTAAGCACATAACCCTATATAACCCTTTTAACCTTGCCGTAAGCGGTAAGAATTGTATGTTAGAAATTGGAAATAAGTAGAATGATAACCTTTATATACTTTGCGGCCCTATATGAATTGTGGGCCGCCACCTTCATTACGCACTACGCACTACGCACTCAAAAAGCTAGCCATTAAATTTCTTTCCCAAACTCCACGCTTTCCCCACGGTCTCCCCTAGCTGGATATAGGTGCTGTGAACCGCATCGAAAGTCAGCGGTGCCAGTTTGGCGGGATCAATTTTTCCATCGGTCAGAATAGATTCATCGGCAAGAATATTGACAATATCCCCTACGATGTGGAAATCTTTTCCCACGGGAGTGATTTTTGCCACTTTGCATTCAAAGGTGAGCGGATATTCTTCAATCACCGGTGCTTGGACGTGTTCACTTTGTACCACATGGAAACCAGCTTTTTCGATTTTTCCTTCCACCTGATGGGCACTGACCATACCGAAATAATCGGACTCTGCCGCCGTCTTTACGGTCGCCATGCTAACCGTGAAATCACTGCCAGCGCGAATGTTGTCAGTGGTCACGTGATGATGGTCCAGCATGAAACCAATCTGATTCACATCATAAATCCCGCCCCAAGCAGCCACCATAGCGTCCGCCTTGCCATCCTTGTCATAAGTGGCAATGACCAATACGGGCTGAGGATAAATCGTAGAAGCTGGTTTTAAATTTGTTTTCATTTTGCTCGACTCCTTTGATTATAAAATAGTGACTGGTGACTAGTGACTGGTGACTAGCAAACGCTTTTCCTAATCACTAGTCACCAGTCTACCAGTCACTCATTCACTACCTACTTTCCAATAATCTTCTGCACATTCTTTCCGAACCGATCCACAATGCGTTGATACACACCGATGGGGTTGTCTTCTCCATTTCTGGTCCGTGCATCTTCACTGGAAGCGACGAGATTTCCGGTTTTCGTATCGTACCATTCAAAGGTGACGGTGACTTCTGCATAGGGCACATAGCTATCGGGAATGAAGACGGGATAGGTTTCATCCCGATAAAATTCATGCCATTTCCCATCTTTGTCTTTCCATGTTTCACGAACTCGACGGGAACGCCATTCCGTATGAGCCGGCACCAGGTAGGAATCCACATGATAATTTGTCAATCTTGGCAGAATGTAAATATCTGCGCCTGCATCGATGGCGTCCTGGGGAATCGAAACGCCTGTCGTTTCTGTTTCTTCCTCTTCGGAGGCTTTCTGCACCGCACCGGGGAGTAAGGCCTTTGCCGTCCGCGGTGCTTCGGTCAGCACGTTCACACCCTTGATGGTTTTGACCCGTTTCGCAAATTCTTCTTTCAGCTGTCTTTCCTTGGCAGCGCTGTCAATATTCACCTCAGACGTATCCATTTCCGCCATGTACACCGTCTTCACTTGCTTAAAGGCATAATGACTGTCCTCCCAGTTGGTGTAATCCGCTTGGGCTGTGGATGCGGTCAGAAGAAATAAAGCGGCCATAAGCCATGTGATCCATCGTAATTTCATCCTATTACCTCGCTTTCATAACAACATCTTTGCTCTCTTTATTATATGACAGATGGATAGTGGGGGGATAGAGGGAATTTTGGTGACTCGTGGCTAGTGACTGGTGACTAGGAAAATGCATGACCCAATACGAGTCACCAGTCACGAGTCACCAGTCACCAATTGAAAAGATTTCATTGCTACTAATAGATGGCGAGCATGAAACATTGACTAAATACTCCAAAAACGTCCTGGTCAAAATCGTCTGCCATTCTTTTTCTGGCGCTGCGATACCGATGGTGCGATATTGGGCCGGTTGTAAGGGGCGGATGAGGGGATGGAAATTAAAACTCCGAAGCACCAAGTCCGTCATAATGGTGATGCCGAAACCGTGTTCCACCATGGAGAGGATGGAACAATCCGCTTCCAATGCATAGCGGACGTGAATTTGTTTCAAATAATCCTTCAGCACTTCTCGAATATCATTGTCCGACCCTTTGATGGGAAAGATGAAGGGCTCATTCTGAATATCTTCCAGAGTGAGCTTTTCTTTTGCCCCCAAGGGATGATGGGGCGGCAAGACCACCATGAGTGGGTCCTGGTATAGCGGAATAAATTCCATTTTCTCATTGACTGGCTCCGATAGAAATCCGCAATCCATGGTCCCCACTTTCAGTCCTTCCGACACCGTATCATAATCCCCTTCCATGAGTTCAAACTCCACTTCCGGGTACTGTTTCTGAAAACCTTCAATGATTTGCGGAAGCCACTGGGCGGAGACGCTGGCAAACGTGCCAAGCCGAAGTGTCCCCGCCACCACATGATTCACTTCATAAATGGCCTGGGACAACCCCCGCTGGTCATTCACCAATCGTTGAATGGCGGGCAATAAATGCTTTCCATTCTCCGTCAACGTCACGCCATTCGCACTTCGTAGAAATAAAGAGACTCCTGTTTCCTTTTCCAATGCCGCCACAGCATGACTGATGCCTGCTTGCGTATAATGGAGCGCCTCGGCGGCCTTCGTGATATTTCCTAACTCTGCCACTTTTAGAAATATTTCATATCGATTGCGATTCATGTTTCACCTCATAACTTTCACTGCTGTTATTTTAAGAACTAGCGTGAGTAAGTATACTACCGCTTGCGATGACAGGTTGCTCAAGGTTCTAAAGGTTCTCAAGTTTCTCAGGTTCCTCAAATGTGCCGATTATCGCTGGTACCATTAGCGCATTCGAGAAATGTGAGACGCCTCAGTACGCATAAAGCATCGCATATTTCACTCAATACCATAACTTTTCTGCATGTCTACCATGCGAAACATTCGCTTTTCATATTTCTTGCTATGAGTATAATAGATATTACTATATGATGCAAAGCATATTAAAAGGGTGACTTGTGACTAGTGACTGGTGACTAGAATTTTCCCTCTCCCAGTCACCAGTCACTAGTCACAAGTCACCCCTTTCTTATTACACGTAGCTACAAATTACTCACACAAGGAGGTCATCCCATGCCCGCTATCAAATCCGCCATCGCCCAATTTCATACCGGAGCGGCTCTCTCCGTTCGTCAAGCCGATTTTCTGATTGTCCTTGCCACCATGGCTTGGGGGAGTTCTTATCTTTTGATGAAAATTGGCCTGGCTGACATCCCGCCTTGCTCCATGATATTCCTTCGCTTCGGTATCGCCTTTCTGGTGACGGGACTTCTTTTCTTCAAAAAGATTATTTCTACTCCGAAAGAAACACTCCTGCACAGTGCGGTCCTGGGATTTCTTCTGTTTTCCCTCTTTGGCATCCTCATGTATGGCATGCAAACCACCACCACCCAAAATGCGGCTTTTCTTTGCAGCACCACCATCGTTATGGTGCCGATCATGCAGGGGGTGCTGGCACGAACCATGCCAAGCCCTATCTGCTTCATTGGCGTAGTGACCACCATGATAGGTATCGCACTTCTGACACTCCAACATTCTTTGGATTTCCAGTGGGGAGATATGTTCTGCCTGGGTACCGCTTTCCTTTACGGCTGCCACATTTTAGTCTGCGCCCGCTTCGCTCCCAAAGCAGATAGTCTGCAACTAGGCATCTGGCAACTGGGATTCGCTGCTCTCTTCGGCCTCATCGCAACCATCGCCTTTGAAACACCAACGCTCCCCGCCACCCAAACCGAATGGGGCGCCATCCTGGGCCTCGCTCTCCTCTGCAGCGCCTTCGGCTTCATCATGCAAGCCATCGCCCAGAAATACACCACCGCCGACCACGTGAGCCTCATCTATTCCCTAGAACCCGTCTTCGCCACCTTCTTCGGCTTCGTCTTCCTCCACGAAATTCTCTCCCTCCAAGGCGGGCTGGGCGCTATTCTGATTCTAGGAAGCGTCATCATGACGACCGTTCTTTCTAAAAAGAAATCCTAATTTCATCTTGACCAAGCACTCTTTTATTGCTACAATAAAAATAACGAGACGGCCGTAAGATATTTCCTCTGGTACAGGAACGGCTCCCTCAAACTTTAGAAAATGTGAAGAAAGCCTCCTATCACTCATAGGCGGGCTTTTTTCATGCCCACCTTTTTACAAGATTTACTTGGACATGATTGTGGCTACTAAGATTCCGAATGCAATCATCAAAGACAATGCTTCATATACTCTCATATCGCCACCCCCTCTCAAGCAAGAAGGGAAAGTCGCTATATCTATGACCATCTCGTCGATTTTATTATATAAAAAATGAAATACACTTGCAACAACACTTTCATAAAATGATAAATGCAAAATTTGGAAGCGCCGCGAAGAATATAAAAAAAGTTATTATTCTATTGCTTTCGCTTTTTTCACATATAAAAATACGGCTTGCGACAAGGTTATAGAGGTTATAAAGGGTTATACATTTTCGCTAGTATCATATTTTATAACCTTTTTAACCTTATCGCAAGCCGTACTTTTTATATGTGAGAAAAACGCAAAGGGTAGAATAATAACCTTTTATCCTAATGGTATTTTCTCTTTGTCAATTAAAGCGTTTCACTCGCGCCTACTTCTTATGATTTCCATACAAATCATAGGAAACCGCATTTTCATCATACCGATTCAGACGAACTGGCCGTTTGTCTGCATAGCCTACGGCAATGATGCAGAAGGGATCCAGGTCAGTAGAAATATCCAGGATATGGCAAAGATGAATCTTTCTATCCTGATAAGGGTACACCTGCATCCAAAGGGTAGAAAGCCCCAGGTGTTCCGCTTCAATTAGAATGTTCTGTGCAGCGGCAGCGCAGTCAAAGGTCCATTCTTCAGGGAAACTAATGCCCTCTTTCTTCCCCACAATCACAATGGCTGCGGACGCCTTGCGAGCGGGTCCCGCAATGATGCTATTGTGAGAAATGGCCTTCACCAAATCTTCCCTTGTCACGATAATGAAATCTCTGGATTTCTGATTGCCCACGGCCCGAGCCTGCATGCCAGCCTTCACCAAGGTCAAGAGATCATCCTCCGGCACCGGGGTCAATTCCTTGAAATACCGACAAGTTCCGCGTTTGAAAATTTCGTCCATGGTTCTCCTCCTTACAAACAATACTTGCTGTTTATTATTGTTATCTTTCTTCTTCATTATATCATAGCCAACTCTCGGTTGTTGGTTGATAGTTGTTGGAGGGAGGTATAGAGAAAACTTATAACCTTGAAGGTTTTGGGCGTATGATTTCGCTAGATTGACATAGTGACCATTTCGCTATACTAGGGTTCTGGAAGCATGTTCTCGTTTGGAACAACATAGTAACTCTCACGCTATGCTAGGGTTCTGGGGGCATGTTGACACTGATACAACATAGCGACTCTCACGCTATGCTAAGGTTCTGGAAGCATCCTTTCGCTGGAAAAATATTGTGATTACCAAACTATATAAGGTTCTAATTTCATTCAACGCAATCGAAAGAACCTTAGAAAATACATCTTTTCTCTTTGTTACTCCTGCCGCTTTCATTTCTGCAGAACCCTTGTATACACATTTCTCCGACCTGTTCCTCTAACCATTCCATCGCTACAGAACCTTTGCATAAACACATCGGTGCTTTGTTACTCTTGCGATCCCATCCCTACAGAACCCCTGCATGCCCATTTCTCCAACATTTTCCTCTATCCATCCCACCGCTATAGAACCTTCTCACTGCACATAAAAAAAGTCGCAACTCACGTTGCGACTTTTTTTATGTGCTTTAGATGGATTTTGTAGCTTTGAGACGTGTAATCGCACGATGCAAAGCCAGTTTTGCACGATCCATATCGATGCCATCATCATGAGACTGAAGTCTGTCTTCGGCGCGTTTCTTAGCAGCCTGGGCACGAGCTACGTCAATGGTATCTGCCAGTTCGGCAAGAGGGGCCACTACGTTGACCTGGTTGCCCTTGTTTTCAAGGAAACCGCCAAATACAGCGACTCTGTCTTCGTCTGCGCCTTTTTTAATGCGTACCACGCACATAGTCAGGGCAGCAGCGAGAGGAAGATGGCCTTTTTGCACAGCAAATTCGCCATCTTCTGCACGAGCCACCACCATGTCCACGCCGTCATTCTGATAAATCGGGCCATCTGGACTGATGACTTCCACGTGCATTGGATTAGTAAGGGTATCAGCCATGGCTTATTCCCCTTTCTTCATCTTTTCAGCCTTTTCGATTGCTTCATCAATTGTGCCGACCATGTAGAATGCACCTTCAGGCATATCATCATGCTGACCTGCAAGGATTTCCTTGAAGCCTCTGATGGTTTCCTTCAGTGGTACGTATCTACCTGGGGAGCCTGTGAACTGTTCAGCTACGAAGAACGGCTGAGACAGGAATCTCTGAATCTTTCTGGCACGAGCAACGATAACCTTGTCGTCGTCAGAAAGTTCTTCCATACCGAGGATGGCGATAATATCCTGCAGTTCTTTGTAACGCTGCAGAATAGCCTGTACGCCGCGGGCTACTTCGTAGTGTTCCTGACCCAATACGTTTGGATCGAGGATACGGGAAGTGGAGTCCAGCGGATCTACTGCCGGGTAAATACCAAGTTCTGCGATAGAACGGTTCAATACGGTGGTAGCATCCAAGTGGGTGAATACGCCTGCTGGAGCCGGGTCTGTCAAGTCATCGGCTGGTACGTATACAGCCTGAATGGAAGTGATGGAACCGGTCTTGGTAGAGGTGATTCGTTCCTGGAGTTCGCCGATATCGGTAGCCAGGGTTGGCTGGTAACCTACTGCAGATGGCATACGGCCGAGCAGTGCGGATACTTCGGAACCTGCCTGTACGAAACGGAAGATGTTGTCGACGAAGAGCAGTACGTCCTGACCCTGTTTATCACGGAAGTATTCAGCCATGGTCAAACCAGTCAGAGCAACTCTCATACGTGCTCCCGGTGGTTCGTTCATCTGACCGTATACCAGTGCTACTTTGTTCAATACGCCGGAGTCTTTCATTTCGCCCCAAAGGTCGTTGCCTTCACGGGTACGTTCACCTACGCCGCAGAATACGGAGCAGCCATCATGTTCGGTTGCTACGTTGTGAATCAGTTCCTGAATCAGGACTGTTTTACCTACGCCTGCGCCGCCGAACAGACCGATCTTACCGCCTTTTGCGTATGGGCAAATCAAGTCTACGACTTTGATACCGGTTTCAAAAATTTCAGCTGCCGGGGACTGGTCTTTGAAGGCCGGTGCCGGGCGGTGAATTGGCCAGTAGTCAGATGCCGGCACTTTTGTCGGATCGTTATCTACTGTCTGTCCGAGAACGTTGAAAATACGTCCAAGGCAGCCATCGCCTACCGGTGCAGCAATTGCACGGCCGGTGTCGACTGCTTTCATTCCACGTACCATGCCATCTGTGGAGCTCATAGCTACGGCACGGACGACGCCGTCGCCGAGGTGCTGCATGGTTTCACAGATAACATCAACAGGAACGCCGGATTTATCATCTTTTACATGGATTGCGTTATAGATAGCAGGAAGTTCTTTGTCATCATCGAATGCAATATCTACGACTGCGCCGATGACCTGGACAACTTTACCTACCTGCATCTCCTGTTCATTTGCCATGAAGAAGCATTCCTCCTTAAATTCTTTATGCAAGATTATTCAAGCGCAGCTGCACCGCCGACGATTTCGGAAATTTCGTTGGTAACCTGTGCCTGACGAGCTTTGTTGTAAGTCAGGTTGAGGTCTGCGATTCTTTCGGTTGCATTGTCGGTTGCAGCGGACATAGCTGCCATTCGGCTTCCGAGTTCGGAAGCAGCGGACTGGAGCATGGCGTTGTAAACCTGCACTTGTACATATTCAGGGAGCAGTTTGGAAAGAACAGCTGCTGCATCTGGCAAGAAGATGTATTCATCTTCTGCGGTAGGAGCTGTTTCTGCTCCGCCTGCTTCGTCAGTGGGGGCTTCGACAGGAAGTAATTTCTGTACTTTCACCTGCTGACGGAGGGCAGTAATGAATTTGGTGTAAATAATATAAACTTCATCCACTTTTTCTTCTTTGAAATATTCCACCATTTCTTTGGCAATATCAATGGAATTCTGAGCGGATGGTTTATCAGAAAAGCCGAAATGATAGGAATCCAGGTCAAAGCCACGGAATTTCAGGTAGTTTCTACCCTGTTTGCCGCACACATAAAGTGCATACTCTGACCGATCCTTACCGGAGATTTCCTGTATGGTCTGCTTCATAACATTGGAGTTATAAGCACCGGCGAGGCCTTTATCTGCACTGATGATGAGATATCCGACCTTTTTCACGTCGCCAGCTCTAAAGAGCGGGCTGGTGAATCCGGGTGTTACCGAAGAAGCACGGCGCAGAAGCTCTCCGATTTTTTCAGCATAGGGACGGGAGCCGTTTGCTTTTTCTTCTGCTTTACGCAGACGGGCTGCAGCTACCATCTTCATTGCTTTTGTGATCTGCTGGATGTTGGTGACAGATTTAATGCGCCCTTTTATATCACGCGTACTTTCCAATCAGATCACCCCTCTACCGTTTCAGACTTTTTTGTTGCGTTGTAACGTTCTTTGAATTCAGCGATAGCAGCTTTCAGTCTTTCTTCGTTTTCATCGGTCAGTTTCTTGTTCTTCACGATGTCTTCGCCGATTTCCGGATGGCTGCTATGGAGGAATTTGAGAATCTGATGTTCAAAGTCAACTACATCTTTGACTTCTACATCATCCAGATACCCATTAACTGCTACGTAGATAGCCTGTACCTGGTCTTCGACCGGATACGGGGTATACTGTGGCTGTTTCAGGATTTCTGTGGTTCTCTGACCACGGTCGATCTGTGCCTTGGTCGCTGCGTCCAGGTCGGAACCGAACTGAGCGAATGCGGCGAGTTCTCTGTACTGAGCCAAGTCCAGACGCAGGGTACCTGCGACCTGTTTCATAGCTTTGATCTGAGCAGAACCACCTACACGGGATACAGACAGACCTACGTTGATAGCCGGACGAATACCGGAATAGAACAGTGCGGTTTCCAGGTAAATCTGACCATCGGTAATGGAAATAACGTTGGTTGGAATGTATGCACCTACGTCGCCTGCCAGGGTTTCAATGATTGGCAGTGCGGTGATGGAGCCGCCGCCCAGTTCTTTGGACAGACGAGCTGCACGTTCCAGCAGTCTGGAATGCAGGTAGAATACATCGCCTGGGTAAGCTTCACGTCCTGGTGGACGACGGAGCAGCAGGGACATAGCACGGTATGCTACCGCATGTTTGGAGAGGTCATCATAAATAATGAGGACGTCTTTGCCCTGATGCATGAAGTATTCAGCGATGGAGACACCAGAGTATGGTGCCAAGTACTGCATCGGGGAACCTTCAGATGCGCCTGCATGGACGATGATGGAGTAATCCATAGCGCCAGCCTGTTTCAGTTTTTCGTATACACGAACAACGTTGGAGTTCTTCTGTCCGATGGATACATAAATACAAATAACATTCTGACCCTTCTGGTTCAGGATGGTATCGATACCAATAGCGGTTTTACCAGTACCACGGTCACCGATGATAAGTTCACGCTGACCACGGCCGATCGGAACCATGGAGTCGATAGATTTCAGACCTGTCTGCAGCGGTACATTAACTGGCTGTCTGTCAGCAATGCCCGGTGCTTTAATTTCAATGTCGCGGTATTCGGAAGCTTTGATTTCGCCTTTGCCATCGATTGGCTGTCCCAGTGCATTGACTACGCGTCCGATGACGCCGTCGCCTACTGGTACCTGCATCAGACGACCAGTTCTCTTGACTGTATCGCCTTCCTTAATGGTTTCGGAACGACCCAGAAGAACGGCACCTACGTTGCTTTCTTCCAGGTTCAGAGCCATGCCGTATACGCCGTTTGGCAGTTCAAGCAATTCGCCGGCCATGCAATTTTCAAGGCCATAGATATGGGCAATGCCGTCGCCGACTTCAAGAACCGTACCAACTTCATCGACATTGAGGTCTACTTTATAGTTTTCAATCTGTTTTTTAATGACAGATGTAATTTCATCTGAACTGATTTTCATTTCCTAGAAGTCACCTCAATCTCTTTGCATCATAATAGCTTTCAGTGTCTGCAGCTGTCTGGCTACGGACCCATCGATCAGGCGGTCGCCCACTTGAACGGTGAAGCCGCCAATCAGTGCTGTGTCCACTTTCTGCTTCAGGATAATTTTCTTTCCTGTCATTTCAGAGAGTTTCGCTTTCAATGCTTCCACCTGGGTTTTGGTCATAGGAAAAGCGGATGTTACTACGGCTTCTTCGATGCCCAATCCATGATGTGCCAAGTTGGTATATACATCCACCATTGGCAGGAAGTCGGTGATGCGGTCTCTGTCGATAACGACATAGCAGAACTGCAGAACAACAGGCTGAACCTTATCTGCAAATATTTTCTTAATAGTATCTTTCTTGACATCCTTTGCAAGCAGAGGATGGAAAAGGATTTCCTTCAGATCCGCATGTTCTTTGATAGCGTCTGCGATCAGATGGAGATCTTCTTCTGTTTTTTCCAAGCTGTTTTGTTCAGCAGCAATTTCATAGATGGCGCGACCGTATTTCTTTGCAAGGATTACGTTCTTATCCATGATTATTTACCTGCTTTTTTAGCATCCAGCTTTGCGATGCTTTCTGCGATGAGCCGGTCATTGGCATCCGGCGTCATATTTTTGCTGATGATCTTAGCTGCAATATCGCAGGAAAGGGCAGCTACCTGTGCTTTCAGATCTTCCAGAGCATCCTTGCGTTCTCTTTCAATCTGCTGGGTAGCCTGTTCCTTCGTCTTTGCAATAGCTGCATGGGCTTCATCAATCTGTGCCTGCGCCTGCACCTTAGCTTCTTTGACTGCTTTGTCCACAATTTCCTGGGCTTTTGCCTGAGCGTCTTTCAGTTCAGCTTCATAGCTTTCTTTCAGCTTAGCAGCGTCTTCTTTGGACTTAGCAGCAGAATCCAGGTCGTTTTTAATGCGTTCCTTGCGAGCATCCAGTACTTTCAGTACCGGTTTGTAGCAGAAATGGCCAAGAATAGCACAGAGGATAATAAAGTTGAGGATCTGAATCAGCAGTGTACCATTAATGTCTACCAATTCGCTACCTCCTTATCCTAATATTTCTCAAATGATATGCTGGAAATATTATTTCAGGAATGGGTTAGCGAATACGAGAACCAGTGCAATAACGATAGCAATAATCGGAATAGATTCGATCAGGCCGACAGCAACGAGCATGTTGGTGAAGAGTTTGCCTGCCATTTCTGGCTGACGGGTCATACCTTCCAGAGCTTTGGAAGCAGCGATGGAGTCGCCCCAGGAAGCTGCGATGGAAGCGAAAGCAGCGATAATGCCTGCAGCAATAAGAGAATACTGTGCAACAATTGTCTGATCCATAGTGATAATTCCTCCTAGAGAATTGTAAAATTTGTAAGCTCGTCCCCTGATCAGTGGAGAGAAGCCCTTTTGACATTCCGTTTTTGACGGTCGGTGCCGTTCCGTTTGAAAAGCGGGCGGTGCCGCTTCACCGGCTTTAAGCAACTATACTATTAGAGACTTTCCTTCATATATACAGAAGCCAGGGTGGTGAAAATGTATGCCTGGACCGCGCCGATAAACAAAGAGAATCCGATCCAGATCATAGGTACAAACCATGGGCAGAGGAAATACAGGATTTCCAGCAAGATTTCGCCGGCCAGGATGTTACCAAATAGACGCATTGCCAGGGTAATTGGTCTTGCGACTTCTTCGATAAGATTCATGATCGCGAAAATGGGGAATGGTTCAAAGAAATGTTTGAGCCAATGTCCTACGCCTTTATTTTTTATAAAATAGAAGTGCAGGAGAATGGAACTGGCAATAGCCAGGCCCAAGGTCGTATTCACGTCATTGGTCGGAGAAGCTGTCAAGTGCTCTGTCGGAAGCAGACCGATCTGGTTTGCTGTGAAAATGAAAAGGAAGAATGTCAGGAAAATAGTGCATACCTGACGGTACTTCGGTCCCAAATTGGCTTCAAACTGTCCAAGAAGCCCTTCAAACAGCATTTCAATCAGATTCTGCCATCCGGACGGAACCAGGGATCTGCCTCTGGTGGCAGCCAATACAGCAATAAAAACGATGATGGCGGTAAGCCACGTAGTATATAGTGTATCCATATTGACTGACATGCCAAAGAGCTGCTCCACAACGTGTGTACCCGTATGAAGATGCATAATCTCACCCCCTCTCTCTTACAAGGATCTCAAGAAAAATCTATTCCTTAATTAAACTAACCATTCGCTCCCCAAAGGTCGCAAGTGGCAGTGTAAGTAAGCCACCTAAAAAGGCAAGGATGTTTAGCGGACTGAAAACGACCGCCACACAGCATAGCACTTCTAAAACGAAACGAAGCATGGTGAAAAGAATCAGACGACGCCCGATAAATTCCACTTCTCTTTTGGCATTTTGCCATTGATTGAATTTCAATAGCATAAATTTGAAAAAAAAGATATGAAAAAGGCTGCCTAATCCCCAGGCCACTCCGAAGGACCAGCCCTGCCAGAGAAATAAAATCACTGTGCCAAGGATACAAAGCACGAGGAGGTACTTGTTCATCCGTTCTGCATAATGAGGAAAAGTTAAGTCAAAATTCATATCATTTCTTACCTAAAATTTGTTTAATCACTGACCACAGCCCACTGGCTGCGCCTAAAATCGAAAGAAGAATTAGTCCCCATGGATTGGTCCCCAGGTATTCATCCACCTTCAGCCCCATCCAAACACCGACGCCAATGGATACTAGCATCGTGATGCCTGCTCCAGAAGCAATCGCCACGCTGCGAAGGGGATTCCAATCGTCGGTTTTCTGATGTTCTTTCTTTGCCATATTCTTTCCTATAACAGGTGACTAGTGACTAGTGACTAGTAGACTAGTGACCAGGAAAATATCCCCCTAGTCACCAGTCACTAGTCTACCAGTCACCAACTACCTAAATCATTTTATAGTAAAATCAGGCACGCTAAATGCAAAGCATTACGCATACGTCTACATTATAGCATATGGATTTTTACTTGGCTATAAATTTAGTAGGTTTTTTATCACTTAATCCTTCGATATAGAGAAGGGCCTGGGCAATTCTTTCTGCCGAGTGTCCATCGCCATAAGGATTGACGGCTTCTGCCATGGCTTTGTATTCTTTTTCGTCGGTCAAAAGCTTGTAGGCGGTTTCATAAATTCGTTCTTCATCAGTCCCTACCAGCTTGACGGTGCCTGCTTCCACGGCTTCGGGACGTTCTGTGGTATCGCGGAGAACCAGAACCGGTTTCCCTAAGCTCGGTGCTTCTTCCTGGATGCCGCCAGAATCGGTGAGCACAATAGCGCTTCTTGCCATGAGGTTGGTGAATGGTTCGTATTCCATGGGGTCTACCAAGTGAACTCCCGGTACGCCTTCCAGTTCTTCTTCTACCGCTTTACGAACCAAGGGGTTTCTATGCACCGGGAAAACCACTTCTGTATCTGGCACCGCTTCTACCAAGCGACGAAGGGCCCGATAGACGTGATGCATAGGCTGTCCCAAGTTTTCCCGGCGATGGGTGGTTACCAGAATCACTCGTTTATGTTCTTCGATGGCTTCGATTTCTTCATCTTCAAAGTGGTAGTCTTTTTTGACCGTTGCCAAAAGGGCATCGATCACCGTATTTCCTACCACATAAATATTTTTGTCTTTTTTATTTTCCCGAAGCAAATTCTGACGCGCCGTTTCGGTGGGGGCGAAATTCACATTGGATAGTACACCAGTGAGCTGGCGATTCGCTTCTTCGGGGAAGGGAGAAAGGAGATTGCCCGTGCGAAGTCCGGCTTCCACGTGACCAATTTTAATCTGCTGATAAAAGGCAGCCAAAGACGCGGTGAATGTGGTGGTGGTGTCACCGTGAACCAGCACGTAATCCGGCTTTTCTTTGCGAAGCACTTCTTCCAGTCCGCGAAGGACGCGAGCGGTGATGTCGTACAAGGACTGTCCGTTTTTCATGATGTCCAAATCGTAATCCACAGGCAGATGAAATAAATCCACTACCTGGTCCAGCATTTCTCGATGCTGAGCGGTCAAGCATACCTTCGTGTCAATTTCCGGATGTTTCAATAGTTCCTTCACCACCGGTGCCATTTTGATGGCTTCCGGACGGGTACCGAAAATGGTCATTACTTTTATCATAGGTTTTTCTATCCCTCTCTATTTCTCTATCTATTCTGCTACCAATGCGAATTGGTTTCAAATGCCAATGCGGAATGAGAATCATTCCGGATAAGTTGTTGGTTGTTAGTTGTTGGTTGTTTGAAGCCAGACAACTAACAACCAACAACCGACAACACTATACTAGTCACTAGTCACTAGTCACCAGTCACTTCTTTTCTTTCTTCTTCGCCAACTGGTAGGGCGATGGCACAATTTCTCGCATGACCCCCAATTTCTTGGCCCATAGGACAAAGAGAATGAGCGCAATCACCACAATGGCAAGGCCCACCCACAAGGAAAGGTGTACCACCAAGAGGGCAATGCAGGAGAAAAAGGCGGTCAGCGCATACATGATCAGCACCACTTGTTTCTGGTTCAAGCCTTTCGCCAGCAAGCGATGATGCAGGTGATTTTTATCGGGGGAAAAAATAGGAACGCCGCTGGATTTCCGGCGCACAATAGCCAGGAGTGTATCGGTAATCGGTACGGTCAACGCCACCACCGGTACAATCAGTACCGCTGCAGTAATGGTTTTCATAGAGCCCATGACCGATACGGCCGCAATCACATAGCCGAGAAACATGGACCCTGTATCGCCCATGAAGATTTTCGCTGGATTGAAATTGTATTGCAAAAACGCCAGGCACGCCCCGGTCATAGCAATCATAGCTGCTGCTGCCACCCATTGTCCCATTTGAAATGCCAAAAGAGCAATGGCAATGGACGCAATGGTCGCAATGCCTGCCGCCAACCCATCCAATCCGTCAATCAGATTGACCGTATTGATGAATCCCACCATCCAGAAAATGGTCAAAGGCAAAGCAATGATTTCTGGCAAATACACAATGCCCATCCATGGTAAATCGACCCAATCAATATTGATATTAAATAAAACAACTGGAATGGCGGACGCAAGGATTTGTCCCAAGAGCTTCACCTTCGGCGGCAAGGAAACAATATCATCGGCCACGCCCACCACAATCAAAAAGGTAGCTCCCAGCATGATCCCCACCATTTCATAGGTGAACCCAACGGTCGCAATCACAGACACCATGAACCCAGCATAAATAGCCAGCCCTCCCAAGCGAGGAATGAGGCCATGATGCACCTTGCGCGCATCCGGTTTATCCACGGCGCCTATCTTGATGGCAAAATTTTTCACAATCGGCGTCAGCACAAAGGTCACAACCAACGCCACTAAAAACGTGAACGCATAAGCGAACAACGTAACACCTCCTAAAAAAGACAACACTTCTATGCTATTTTAGCACAACTGGAGGTTGGTGACTAGGGACTAGTAGCTAGTGACTAGTGACTGGTGACTAGTAGCTAGGGATTGGGGATTAGGGATTAGAAAAATAAAAGGTTATTGTTGTGCCGTGATCATTTTTTCACATAGTAGCTTTACCGCCTGTCACAAGGTTATAAAGGTTATGAAAGGTTATGTGTTTCACGTAATTTCTCATAATCTTTTATAACGCTATCACAAGTGGAAAGGACTATTTATGAGAATATGTCAAAAGCACAATAATAACCTTTTTGGTAAGCGATTTCTTGCCAGAGACACAAAAGGAATCTGTAGAATCATACCCCTAATCCCCAATCCCTAGTTACTAATCCCCAATTCCAATTCCCAGTCACCAGTCACCAGTCACCAGTCACCAGTCACCAGTCACCAGAAAAAGTTTAACGAAACTTTAATATAAAAATGTAACATTTTTGGGCCTCTCATTTTACTATATAGATAGAGGGGTAAATGAGACCCCACGTGGAAAGAAATATTTTTGAAAACCTTCCATCAGCTGTTTTGGTACCAACCTTTGCAAAGGGCAGTGGGAAGGAAATAGGAAATAGTTC
>CAVBRV010000037.1:0-18324 GCA_963597965.1 Paludibacteraceae bacterium
TACAACCGGCCTTACGGCCGAGGGAAATGCACCCCCTCTTTTTATTTCTCCCCCGAAGGGGGAGATGCCCTATGGGCCTATCATTTCAATTTAAATAATGCTTGATGTCAGACTGCATCAACGAAAAGTGATATTTTTTAGATGGGAAGTTTGAGTTATGACATTAGCGAAAGATGCAATAGCGTCTTGTCTCCCCCATCGGGGGAGAATAAAAGAGGGGGCTGCTGTGGCGGGATGAAATACTATGTGTGATAGGCGATTCAAGCGGACTGCCAACTGAAAAAAGGCTATAAAAAGTTATGACACCATCGGTATTTCCATAACCCTTATAACCCTGACAGTAGTGATAGAAAGAAAATGTTTCACAAAAGAAATCTGCAGAATAACAACCTTCTAAAAAATGGGGGCGCTTCTACATATTGTGCGCCCCTTCCACCACTCCTCACTCCTCACTCCTAATTCCTAACTTTAGCGAAGCGCCAATCGCTTGCACCGCAAACAGCCCCGCCATGAGAATAAAAATCGCTGGCAGTCCTGCATGTTGTGCGGTGAATCCCAGAAACGCCGGCCCTACGAGAACGCCGCTGTAGCCCATGCTATTGAACGCCGTCACCGCCATATCCAGAGGCATGTCCTTCTGTTTCCCCAGAAGAGAACACAGAGCAGGCACCACATTGGCGGCGCCCATGCCCAAAAGAGCGAAGCAGAACAGAGACGGCACGAGGGAAGGAGACATATCCACACCCAGATACCCTGCCATCGCAACAAGACTGCCCAAGGCGATGCCTTTCTTTTCGCCCAAGTAAGAAATAATTCGATCCCCGAAAAGACGGAATACCAACATGGCTGCCGAGAACGTTGCATACCCTAAGCTGGCTTCCGAGAGAGACGCTCCTTTTTCAGACGCCAAAATGACCCCGGACCAATCCATGATGGCCCCTTCGCCCAAGTACGCGATGAACGCCATGCAGCCCAGCAAGAGAACGATGCCCTTCGGCACCGCAAAGAGAGAATGTTTCTCCCGCGCCTCTCCGCGGAAAGGCAGCAAATGAGGAAAGGTGAACAGCATCAACGCCAAAATGATGCCATCATGAATCCAGCTGATATGGGGCACCGCCACATCCATGTGCGCCAAGAGCGAAAACAATCCCGCTCCCACCAGGCAGCCGATGCTATAAAACGCATTCACTTGGGACATGATGCGATGCTTCGTTTCCCGCTCCAGCACCATAGCATTCAAATTCATGGACACATCGGTAATGCCAAAAGCCATGCCGAAGAAAAGAAGAGCTGCCACATAAAACGGAAAAGAAGGCAGGATAGGAAGGAGAAATAAATCAATCATCAGCAGGGTCGTGGAAAGTCGAAGTGCTCCTCGACATCCCAAGTGGCGGATGAAAATATTATTGAAAGGCATGCAAATAAAAGCCGCCAAGCCCAAACAAAGCAGCATGAGCCCCAACGTTTCCGGATCGAGTGCCAGCTTTTCCTTCACAAAAGGAATCATAGGCGCCCAAGTGGAAATCGCAAAGCCGCTGATGAAATAAGCACACCGCGTAGCCCAGAGGGCGCGAGCGGGATTTGAAACGATGGTCATACATACCTCCTGTGGTATAAATGCGTAATGCGAAGTGCGTAATGAAGGTGGCGGCGCGTCAAAATTTGGAAGCGCTGCATTTTAATTATAGGGATTAGTAGCTAGGGATTGGGGATTAGGGAATGTTTCACGTGAAACAAAATGCTAAAAGGTTATTATTGTGCAGTTACCGCTTTTTTACAAAGAACTTTATTTTATAGCAACAGGGTTAAAAAGGTTATAAAAGGTTATTGAACTATCGGTATTCCCATAACCTTTTATAACCCTTTTAACCTTGGCACTAGCGGTAGCAAGATATGTTTCACAACAGAAATCAGCAGAATAATAACCTTATTCGCCCTGTTTCACGTGAAACATTTCTCCAGCGAAATCACTTCTAGCGCGTGGCCCCTTGGAGAAGGGGCGGCGAAGCCGGGGATAGAGTGGCCCGAAGGGACACAATCAGCACTAGCGGTATACTTCACTCATGTGCGACAAGCGAACTTGGCGTCCTAATCCCTAATCCCTAATCCCTAGTCCCTAGTCACCAGTCCCTAGTCACTAGTCACTGTTTCCGCCCCCGCTACAAACCACTCCGGTTTCTCACGAGAAATCATTTCACCAAGCCTTTCCTGATCGCTTGCATCCCGTGCCATGACGAAGAAAGCGGAACCGGAGCCCGTCATGAGACAAGGACGATGGAGAGATTTCAAAAAAACCGACGTTTCACGGAGAATCGGTTCCAGTGGGAAGAGTCCCATTTCAAAATCATTGGACAAAGAAGCCACCAGGGCTTCTTTATTTTTTTGTTCCAAAGCCCTTTCACAAGCGACCGTTGTATTTTCTGGTTTCACCGATAAATGGTCGAGTTCCTGATACGCCTTTCCCGTAGAAACAGACACGTTGGGCCGCACGATGACAAGAGGAAGGCCCGCCCATGGGGAGAGGGGAGAGAGCACATCTCCGATGCCCTGGCAGCGAGCTGCACCGCCGACCACGCAGAAAGGAATATCCGCGCCCAGCGTGGCTCCCCAAGCGGCTAATGTTTCATGTGAAACATGCACATCATACAGCCGAACCAGCCCCCTGAGCACCGCTGCCGCGTCCGACGACCCACCGCCCATACCCGCTTCGGAAGGAATTCGTTTTGACAAGGTCAAATGCACCCCACCAGAGACGCTAGTTTTCTCAAAAAATAACTCCGCCGCCTGCACCATGAGATTTCCCTTCCCCTTCGGTGCCTCTCCATGGGTGATGGAAAGAGAAATTTCCTCCGATTTCTCTAGTGTAATTTGATCGGCGAGAGAAATACTGTGCATGATGCTATCGATAGAATGATACCCGTCGGGGCGCTTTCCACCGACGGACAAAGTGAAATTGATTTTGGCGTAAGCCAATTCTGTGATCATAATTGGTCCTTATAAAAAAAGATAGTGGTGAGAGAATGAGTAATTAGCAATGAGCAAGGAGTAATTGTGGTGGCGACGCGCAAATTATATAGCGTCGCAATTTATATATAAGTAGTGCCTGGCTATATGAATTGTGCCAGGTATCCTTCATTGCTCATTACTAATTGCCTTTTATTATATCATATATCAAAATATTTAAATTTATAGTTGCAATTTTCAGGATTATCATGTAGAATAACAATCGTCGTATAGAAAAAATACTATGTTAGCAAGTCGGCAGTGAGCAGTAGGCAGTTGGCAGTAGTATGTGACACTAGCGAGGAATATTCTAGCGTCTTGTCTCCCCCTTCGGGGGCAATGCTGTTAAGTTAAGGATTGGCAGTAGTTAGCATGATTCTGCTAGTGAGTACAAGGTTCTAAGGGTTCTAAAGGTACAAAGGGTTCTCAAGGTTCTCGAATGAGCCGATAGACGCTGAAGTTATCATCGCATTCGGGATTCGTTAGAACCTTTAGTACCCTTAGAACCTTTAGAACCTTTGGCGAAGAAGAAAGCATCACATATTTCGCTTAACTTAATGACATTGCCTTCGGGGGAGAATTAAAGAGGGGGCTGCTATAGCCATATGAAATGCTATGTGAAATAGTCGAATGAGAAATATACTGCGAACCGCTTACTGCTAACTGCCTACTAACAACGTTTCACGTGAAACATTGCTTTGAAATGAGATGTAAAATACCGGAACAAAGAAATTCACTGCCCACTGCGAACTGCCTACTGCTAACTAACGCCCAACAACCAACAACCAGCAACCAACAACATTGATTCACAAGAAAGGAACCCAAACCATGCCAGGACTATTTTTCGACGACTGGGACACCTCCGTATTTCGTCCACCCAGCGAAGCAGACAGCTTCATTCTCCGCGTCACCAGAGGATGCGCCCACAACAGCTGCACCTATTGCAACATGTATCGGGGCGTGAAATTTGAAAAACTCTCCGATGAGCAAATCATGCGCCAGATCGCCATGGCCTACTCCGTCGACAAAGAAGGCGTGCGCCGCGTATTTCTAGCCGACGGGGATGCCCTGGTGCTGCCTACGGATCGACTTTTGAAAATATTGGACACACTCCACACCTATTTCCCGAACTTAGAACGAGTGGCGTCCTACTCCGCACCGGGCGACATTTTGAGGAAATCCGTAGAAGAACTCACCGCCCTTCGCAAAGCGGGCCTCACCATGCTCTACTACGGCATGGAAAGCGGCGATTCCCAGACATTGAAAGACATTCGCAAAGGCGTCAATGGGGAACAATCCATCGAAGTAGGGAAACGGGTACGCGCTGCGGGCATGGACCTTTCCATCATGATTATCCTTGGCATCGCTGGGAAAGAAGGTAGCGAACGTCATGCCCTAGCCACGGCCCGCGCCATCAACGAAATAAAACCGACCCATCTCTCTGCACTCTCCCTCATGCTCTATCGAGGCAGCGAACTGAAAGCCCAATTTGAACGAGGCGAATTTCATCCCCTCCCGCCCTATGGTTTGATGGAGGAACTCAAAACGATTGTAGAGCACATCGGCCTACCGGAAACCGAGCACATGATTTTCCGCAGCAACCACGTGTCCAACTACATCCGCCTGGCCGCTACCTTGCCGAAGGATAAGGAAAAACTGTTAAAGGATATTGATTTGAGCATTCAATATTTGAAACGGCAGAAGAATTATGATGTGTATAATCATGATTGGTCGAAGTAGTTGGCAGTTAGCAGTAGGCAGTTAGCAGTAGTAGGTGATACTAGCGGGAAATATTCTAGCGTCTTGTCTCCCCCCCTCGGGGGAGAATTAAAGAGGGGGCTGCTATAGCCATATGAAATGCTATGTGAAATAGTCGAATGAGAAACATACTGCGAACCGCCTACTGCTAACTGCCTACTAGAAATGTTTCACGTGAAACATTTCTCTAAAGGTTATTATTGTGCAGCTGCCGCTTGGCTAACGAGGATGTTTTTTCAAAGAGAAAGGGGTATAGAAGGTTATGAGAATATCGTTTTCCCATAACCTTCTATACCCCTTTTAACCTTTTGGTTAGCGATAGCAGGAAATGTTTCACAGCCGAAATCAGCAGAAAAATAACCTTTTTATAGTTAGCGGTAAGCAGAAACTGCCTACTGCTAACTGCCCACTGCCTACTTAAAATGTTTCACGTGAAACATTTTGCTAGCGAACTTGGCGTCCCTAGTCCCTAGTCACCAGTCCCTAGTCACCAGTCACCAGTCACCAGTCACTATTTAATATACGCTGTCGCCTTCAGCAGGAACATGTTGTCCATCTTCTTATTGCCCATGTCTTTGGCATTGAAGCCATAATCTGCTTCGATGATGAGACCACGCATCGGAACAAATTCTGCCTTCGCGAGGTAGAATTTCGCGCCGCCGTATTTCTTACCGGAAGAAGTACCGTTTAAGGTATCATCCAGTTTATCAGCGAAGTAAGCTGGCATTTTTCTGCCATTCCAGTTGGAATACATATGGCCCATGTACTGATCTACAATGTCGTTGCTGGAACCGCCGAAGTAAGTACCCGCCTGGCTGTAGACATAATCGACGCCGATGGAGAAGGACTTCGCATTGAGCACATTCGCGGTGCCGTAGTGGAGACCATAGTTATAGCTGTATGGACGTTCATTATTGAGAGGAAGTTTTCTTAAGTTCTTGACAAATTCCCCTTGGACACGCCACATTGGTGTTACATTGTAAGCCCCAGCAAAGCCGTAAGCTTTGCAAATGTGACCCACCGGTCCAACAGCTTTCATGCCGTACGCATGAAATTCCCACTGGTTTGGTTTCTTGAAAATATAGGAAGCATATGCTACCGGTACATCTTCATCATCGCCCCAGTTCATGACTACATCTTTTCCCATCGGATAGAGAGTATCATTGGCATTGTTGTAGTACATATTTCCGCCAGCTAACATAGCAGATGGATTAAGCGTGGACAAACCATTGGTAACAGTAGCTGCCACTTGGCTATACAATCCTTTCAGCTGTGGATTGGTTTCATTGGCTGCCAGGTTATTCAATTTCGTAGAAGCGGCCACCATATTGCCCGTTATTTCTGCCAAATTTTTGCTGTTCGCGATAGCACTCTGGGATTCGCTCATGATTTGGCCAAGTCTCTTAGTGGGGTCAGCGGCAATTGCCTTCTTTAAATCGGGGCTATTACTTAATTCTTTATTGATTTTTCCGCCAACCAATTTAGAAACGCCGTTGACGCCGCGCATCATCGGTCCGGTGTAAGCATAGTTAATGTCTGTCGCACGGCCATAAGCGATGGTGAAGCGGCCGCCCTTCTGATAATCCCCCAAAGAGAGGAACGCCCCTTTGAACTGTCCGTCATAGGTATAGCCGGTGACGCCCATTTTGACTGGGAACTGGCCGATACCGATGAGGTTCTTGGATGGCCCGTATGGCTGATCCTCTTTGGCCTGTTTCTTTCCGAAATGGTACGTAGCCCACAGACGATTCATGTGAAGTTCGCCATCACCGTAGCCAGAGCGGGTTTTCGTCTGGGTCGGGTCTTTCGGATCCAGCTTGTTCACGTCGTAAGGGTCAGCGCCGTTCATGCCCATGGTGGTTTCCAGTTGACCGTACACGGTGCTTCTTTCGTTGACACGAGAAATGGTATTCAAACGAACGCGAGCGGAAATTTCATTTTTCTTTTCGCCAGTGAAAATATTGTCATATCGGTCCACACTCTGCACGCGGAGTTCGGTGATGAGCTCCGTATTTCCTGTCTTCTTTTCCAGTTCAGCCACCCGAACGCCCAGATTCGCCAGGTCCTGGTTATACTCCTGCGCCAGCTTTGCCACCGTAGCTTTCTGTTCTGCATTCAGGGTATCTTCCTTTGCCATCAGGCGAGCGATGATCTGGGACAATTCGTAACGGGTCACATTCTTATCCCCTCTAAATGTGCCGTCCGGGTATCCCTCGATGACGCCCTGGTCGGACAGCTGCGCCACAGCCTGGTATGCCCAAGAATCCTCTGCCACATCAGCAAACGGATTGGCCGCGCTGACAGAAATAGCGGTGCATGCAAAGAAAGCTGCCATAGCGGTTTTCAAAAAACGATGATTCATGATTCCTCTCTCTTCTGAAGTTTCCAAAACTTCCATTCTCAAATGGGAAATATAATTTCTAAACGTATAAGAAATATTGATTGAATTTTTACTTACAAAACTAAAACATTATAACCCTGAGTGAAATAGATTGTCAATAGTCTTAAAGGCAATGAGGAATGAGAAATGAGGAAGGAGGAATGGTGGTGTGCGGCGCACAAAGTTTGGAAGCGCCGCATTATAATATTTTGGTGACTGGTGACTGGTGACTGGGAAATGTTTCACGTGAAACGAATCGGAAGGGTTAGCCCTACGGGCGGGTTATTATTTTACTGATCACTTTTTACTCACATACGAAAATATGGAAAAGAAAAGGGTTATACAAGGTATATGAGAATACCGTTTTTTTCATAACCTTGTATAACCTTTTTAACCTTGTCTCTTGCGATAGCAGAAAATGTTCCTCCGCAGAAATTAGCAGAATAATAACCTTTAAAAATTGTTTTCCGTGAAACATGCCTCTTTCCGTTTCCACATTCGGCGAGCTTATAGAAACGGGCTACGAAATACAAGTCTCTATCCGTATAAGAGCAATTCGATGCGCTCGCCGCCACCACTCCTCACTCCTCATTCCTAACTCCTCACTAAAAAAGAGCGGTGCCAGCAAACTGACACCGCTCTTTTTTCTTACAACCGGTTAAATTCCGTTTGAATTAATTTTACGCTCTTCAAAACCACGAAAGCGATCACGCAGCCTGCTCCGCAGGAGACGGCGAAGAGGGAGACGTAGAAGAGAGCCCCTTTGGCAGAACCCATGAAGAGAGCCGCAATGGGATAAGAGAGAAGCCCGCCGATGATGGAGGTGCCCACAAATTCACCGAGCACCGCAGCCCAGAGTTTGTGGGTGTGGCTGTAGAGATAGCCCGAAAGGAAGGCTCCCACCATAGAACCGGGGAAGGCGAGGAGACTGCCAGTGCCTAGGATATTTCTGATGAGAGAAGTAGTGAAAGCCGCGGAGGTACTGTACCGCGTCCCGCAGAGCACCGCTAGGAAGATATTGATCATGTGCTGCAAAGGGAAGGCTTTCGTCACGCCTAAGGGAAAGGCAAAGACCGGAGAGAGCAAAACAGCGGCGGCGGTCAAGATGGCGGAAAAAATGAGTTTGCGAAGAACGAGGTTGTTTTCATTGGTGGATGGCATGGTGTGGGCTCCTTTTTGAATGCAGTTAGAAGTGAGAAGTTAGAAGTGAGAAATTGTGGAAGGGGCGCACAATTCATAAAGCGCCCTAATACCCCTTTTATAAGATTAGTTATTGTCATGTTTCACGTGAAACAGAAAGGTAGTGAGAAGTAAAAAAATGGTAGTGGATGAGATGACGCGTTTAAACCAACAAATTATTTCATCCCGCTTGTGCAGCCCCCTCTGCCTAAGGCATCTCCCCCAATGGGGGCGATAAATAAGGTATAAACTTATTTACGCACAAAATTTGGAAGCGCCGCATTTTTTATAGCATAGCACGATAGAAGTGAAGCCGCTAGTGTCATGTTTCACGTGAAACGATTTTCTAAAAGGTTATTACTTAAACTTTCCACCCGTAAAGTAGTGATTTATTTCGATAGGTTCAAAGAAATATGGATTTATGGTAGCATCACTAGCGTCATTTCGACCGGTGTTATTTGTGCGAAATGAAAAAGAGGGTATAAATGAATTTGTGTCCCTGAGTGGAGAAATCTCAGCGGCACCAGCGATAAAGGCTTGATGACAAATCCCGTTTCTGTCTTTAAGCCCTTACCGCTAGTGCTGAAGAGATTTCTCCACTCAGGGACACAAATCTATTTATTTCTGTATCATCACTTTGTTCATGTACGATCGGTCGAAATGACGCTAGTGTTGCTACCGCAAATCTTCATTTCTTTGATAACATCAAAATGAATCATCATTTTACAGGTGGGAAGTTTAAGTTATAAAAGGTTATGCAGAAAACGGTATGCCTATAACCTTTTATAACCCTTATAACCTTACCACTTGCGATTAATGCTCCATGTTTTACAGAAGGAATCTGCAGAACAATAACCTTTAGAGCAATGTTTCACGTGAAACATGACTCCAAATATTATATTTGCGGCGCTATATAATTTGTGCGCCGCCACCACCATTTCTCACTTCTAACTTCTCACTTCTAACTGCCTCTTAATCATGATAAAATAGAAAGGACTGCAAAGTATTTTGCAGCCTTATATAAAAGCCTCGGCAGCAGGCAAGGAAAAGCAATGTTGTTAGTTTAAGGATTTGAGTGAGCAGGTATGATTTCGAGAGAGATGACAGGTTGCTAAGGGTTCTAAGGTCGCTCAGGTTTCTTGAATGAGCTGATAGATACTGGCGTCATCATCTCATTCGAGAGACGTTAGAACCTTGAGAACCTTTAGTACCCTGAGAAACCTTAACGATACAGGAATCATCGCTTCCATAACGAAATAGCATTGCAAGGAAAAGAAGAACTTTTCCAGCTGTCATTGATGTTAGATACGAAATATATATTTCGTATGATTTGAGGAAAGGATCTGGTAGGGATTAGGGATTAGTAGCTAGGGATTAGGAAATAGGAATGGTAGGCAGTCAGCAGTTAGCAGTAGGCAGTATTGGGGAAATGGCAACTGCCAACTAGAATGTTTCACGTGAAACATGGATGCTGCTGGTGCGCAGTAGACGATTTCTGCCCACTGCTAACCGCTAATTGCCTACTAATAATGAGTTTCAGGTGAAACATGAATGCTACCATTAAAGAAGAGCAGGCTCTGCTAACTGCAAACTGCTAACTGCCTACTTATTTCCTAATCCCTAATCCCTAGCTACTAGCTACCAGTCACCTTCCCCCGTTGAAAGAAGGAAACTGAATATGGCAAATTACAACATGACGGACAGTCCCTTCTCGGCACTTCGGCAGGCCGATGGGAAAGTTTTGGGACGGGTGCGTCCAGGGGTGAAACTTTCTACGCCCCAGGCACGGATGAAAGATTTTCGTTTCTTTGTAGACCCCTTATCTCCGGTGCCGAAGGGATTTGAAGAAGCAGCGAAATATGGGTTCACTGGATTCATGAGCCGCATTGGGTTGGGATTTAATTCATTCACCGATGAAGCTGCAGCGGCGGCGTATTTGGAGGAAAATTTCGGGGATTGTCTTGTGACCTTTACGCCTTGCCTTAGAAATAACAAGTACTTCGTTTTGGATGATATGCAAAAAGAGGGCCGTACGCCCTTCTTGGATGTGGACACCAATTATTATCCCGTCCCTGCGTTTGGTACGGTGGATCAGCCGGTTTTCACAGGAGACATCAATAAATTTTGTCACCATATCTTAGCCGGGAAACCGCTGCCGGGACTGTCTAAAAAGTTCTGGAACAACGATGTGCCGCCTCGGGTGATTGTGGCGGCTACGAAAAATTATGAAAATAAATTGGGCCCCTGGGTGGTTTTTGCGCCGCTTCATGACGATGCTTTTGACTCCACCGTCATTGGTGAAGGGGGTGCCTATTTCCAGGTGCGGAACCATGGCCCTCTGGGATACGCCGTGGTGGATACCAAAAATTCGGAGCTCATGGCTCACATTCTTCGCAGCAAAGAATGCCCTCTCTGGTTTGTGCCGGAAGAATTTCTGCCAGACCTCCGCATGAATTTGAAGCCCGTCCCAGCTAATGGGGATGTGCTCAAAGCGGCGGGGGTGAAATACAATCCCTTTGCCGCCGCAGAAGACACGCCCATTTATTATACCCATGAAGAACCGATCAAATTGATTCGGCAGGAAGACATTGACCCCATTGCGGACAGCTTGTCCTCCATGGAAGAGGCGTCCGTGGATGATCAGGTGGAAGAAATTGTTTCACGTGAAACATCGCCCCGTGAAACCCTAGCGAAAGCGAAAAAGTTCACAGAAGCGGATTTCCTGAAGCGCTTAGAAGAAACGGCGGAAAGTGCGGGACTCCTATACGACAAAAAGGATTTGCTCAATTTCCATATTTCCGTGAAATCCTCCCGCCTCGTGATTTTGGCCGGCATGAGTGGCACCGGGAAATCGGGATTGGTGCGCCTCTACGGCCGTGCCTTGGGACTGCCGGAAGAACGGGTGCGCTTCCTCCCGGTTCGTCCCTCTTGGATGGATGATGGGGACATCCTGGGCTATGTGGATATGAAAAATATGGTCTACCGCAGTGCGGACACGGGATTGGCGGAACTCCTCATCGATGCTGCGGCCCATCCGGATCAGATGTACATGGTTTGTTTCGACGAAATGAATTTGGCGCGCGCTGAGCACTATTTCGCCCAATTTATTTCTGTCCTGGAAAAAGAAGAAAATCCAGTCATTCGTCTCTACAACCCCGCCTTGGCAGCCCGCTTATATAATAGTGAAACATATCCGGCGGAAATTCCGATTGGACGAAATGTGATTTTCACTGGCACCGTCAATGTGGATGAATCGACTTATCATTTCTCCGACAAAATTCTGGATAGAGCGAACGTGATTACCCTCCATCAGGGACGGTTCCGGGATTTGCTCCATTTGACTCGCAAAGAAATGGGGCCTTTGCCTGAAGTGCATGCGAAAGAATTTCTGTCTTTCTGCGTCAATGATGGCTTGGGATTGTCGGAAAGAGAACTCAACTTGCTAGACGAACTCAATGCCGCTTTCAAGAAGAGCGGGATATCCTGCGGGATTGGATTCCGCATTGCTTGCCAGATGGGACGGTATTTAGAAAATATTCCGCAAAATGGAAATTTCCATCGAGAAGAAGGGGTGGATGCCCAAGTGGTGCAGCGCATTCTGACGAAATTGCGCGGGTCCTCCCAGCAGCTCTCTTCTCTGGTGTCTTTGAATGATAAAGGAAATTTGGAAGGCATGATTGGGGACGTGCTATCCCATTTCAATGATGTATCGGATTTTGTAGAAGCCAAAGCGGTACTGGAAGGGAAAGCCCGGGAGCTGAAACTCTATGATTACACGATCTAAATATCCCTTCACCGTGGACTTCGGGAAAAAGGAAGGCGTGACGAATTGGTCTTTTAACCGATTCACCACGCATCCCGAAAAATTGTCCGAAGTGCAGCCCGCCCTGAGTCTCACGGAGAATCAAGATGTATTTCTTCATTTCGAGGCGCCTCCGAACTACCGATTCACCATGGACGGGCTGGACGTGGTCACCATTCCAGGCACGGAGCGGAAAGAGGGGCAGACCTACATTGCCCCATCGCGCTACAAAGATACGTGGCTCTTCAAAGGCGAAGATTTCCCTTTGGTACCGGGGTACTACGTGTTGACCGTGACCAATGGGGAAACCTCTTGGTACGGGCTGCTGGAAATCACGCCGAAGTACATCGGCAAACAGAGCTGGCAGGACATGCGAGACGAATTGATGGAAGAAATCAAAAATTTGTCCTTTGATTTCATGAAGAAAAATATCCATCTTTCTCAAGCACTGGACATCAATTCGTCTTTGCTCCTTCGGTTCTATACCATCAGCGACGAAGCGCCCATTGTGCTGAATGTGCTCTCCGAATTGGCCCATACCGCCAATTCTAGGTTGGTTTTGCGAGAAAAGAAACTTCGCTTCTCTGGCGGGGAGCGGATCAATTCGCATCTTCGTCCATCGCATATCAAAATGCGAAGCGGTGCTGCTTCCTTCCCGGTGGTCTATACAGAAATGACCTGGGACATTCCGGAAAATCGTTTTGCCAAAGCCATTTTGGCAAGGCTCGATCACAGTCTCTTTTCCTTTACGAAAGAATTGGAAAAGCACATAGAAATATTGGAAACCAAGCAAAAAGAATTGGCCCCCTATTTCTATAACCGGGAATACAAAATGGGGGAGAAGACCCTTGCTCAATTTCAAACCTATCGGAAACAGGCCCGCCTCATTCGAGGAAATATTCATCGCATCACCTGGGCGCCCTGGTTTGAAGAAACGAAAAACGAAATGCCCTCCATGGTGCCCGCCGCGGTCTTTCGAGACCCCCGGTATGCGGTGCTCTATCGGCTTCACAAACATTTAGAAAACCCCACGTCCAGCATGGATATTTCCAATTTTTACCAATTTCAGTGGAAACGGACCGATAAACTTTATGAGCTGTGGGGCTTCTTGCAATTCATGAAAGCTTTGGTGAAAAAAGGTTGGGAACTGGAAGACGGGGTGTCGGTCATCAAAGAAGAGGGGACCTATCGTCTATCCAGCTTGGAATCGGGCACCACCATCCAGCTCCAGCGGGGGGATGAAGAAATTCATCTCATTTATGACGAACTGGTGCCACAGACTTCGGCAGAAACCAATCGAGAAACACAACCTCTCTATACAAACAATGCCCATCGCCGGCCGGACCTGCGCTTGGATTACTACCAGAAAACCTGTTACTGCGGTTCGCTGGTGGTGGATTTCAAGTATCGAGACATTCTATTTCTTTGGCAAGACGAAAATCGGGGCGAAGGTCTTCGTCGTCAATTCAACGCCTATCGCGATATGAATACGAGGTTTTATAGAAATATGGATGAAAAAACCTCCCTCCGCGACAGCCGCCCGGTCAAAGAAGTGTGGGCCGTCTTCCCCAGAGAAGTTCCGCCCCAGTCCGATCAGGATTACAGCTTGAAATTCATCCCCCTGGCACCGGGACAAGAGAGTAATGACGCTTTACCAGATTTATTGGAAAATTATTTGGCGTCATTGCGAGGGTAAAGGGATTAGTAGCTAGGCCCTAGGGATTAGGAATGTTTCACATGAAACATTTTAGTAGGCGGTTAGCAGTAGGCAGTTGGCAGTTTTTACTGCTTACTGCTTACTGCGAACTGCTTACTCATAAAGTTTCACGTGAAACATGAAAAGCAGTGCGTAATGCGAAGTGCGTAATGGTGGTAGCGGCGCATAAAACTTGGAAGCGCCGCAGAATTTATATAAGAAAAGGACTTGGAGAAATGCAATCATTTCATCCAAGTCCTTTTCTTTTTACAAAAGAGGGGTATTGGGGCGCTATATGAATTGATGCGTAAATAAGTTTACACCTTATTTATCGCCCCCATCGGGGGAGATGCCGTAGGCAGAGGGGGCTGCACCAGCGATATGAATGCCAATGTTATTCAAACATAACATCACAACTTCCACCATTACGCACTACGCACTTCGCATTACGCATTTTATACGGTATAATAGGTATTATTATAAAATATAAGGAGTACCAATGAATATATATGGAACATACAAAGCCTCTTTGCAAGCAGTCATGGAAGACATAGATCGCCGCATTGAAGCCTATAACCAAGACGTACAAAAGCAGACCGGAGAAATGCTCTACGAACATCTCCGCTACCGACTAAAATCAGAAAGCAGCATGGAAGAAAAACTTCAAAAACGAAACCTTCCCTTAACCCCAGAATCGGCTTGTTACGACGTGCGGGATGCCATCGGCTTTCGCATGGTGTGCCGTTTCGTAGATGATATTTACGAAAACATCGCCCGCATCAAAGCCATCCCCGGCGTGACGGTGGTCAAAGAAAAAGACTATATCAAACAAGTCAAACCCAACGGCTATCGCAGTTATCATCTCATCCTTGATGTGACCGCCCCCTACGAAGATCCCAAAGGTAGAAATCCAGGCCATTTCTTCGTAGAAATCCAACTCCGTACCATCGCCATGGACTCCTGGGCCGCTTTGGAACACGAAATGAAATACAAACACCAAGTCAAAAACGCCGACCTCATCAGCCGCGAACTCAAACGCTGCGCCGACGAACTCGCCTCCTGCGACATCTCTATGCAAACCATACGGAATTTGATACGGGGTGCTGGGGATTAGTGACTGGTGACTAGTGATTGGGGATTAGTAGCTAGGGATTAGAAAAAGTGAGGAGTTAGGAATTAGGAGTGAGGAGTGGTGGAAGTTGTGGCACTATGATTTGAGTAGCATTAGTATTCATACCGCTGGTGCAGCCCCCTCTGCCTACGGCATCTCCCCCAATGGGGGCGATAAATAAGGTGTAAACTTACTTACGCACAAAAGTTGAAAGCGCCCCAATACCCCTTTCTTATAGAACAAGTGGCTATAGTCGTGAACGTCATTTCGACCGATGGGATTCGTGCTGGATGATTCTATCGATTTTCTGCGACTATGTTAGACAAAAGTGGAGAAATCTTGAGGCTCTTTCCAAAGCACTCTTTTTCCATGTTTCACATGAAATATTTCTCTAAGGAAATCATCTTTAGCATCTTGTCTCCCCCGTCGGGGGAGAATCAAAGAGGGGGCTGCACTAGCGGTATGAAATTTTATGTGAGACTATCCGTTATGGGATGATAACTGCCAACTGCGAACTGCGAACTGCCAACCGCCTACTGCTAACTAAATAAGTTTCACGTGAAACATTTTACTAGCGAAATCATCTCAAATGCGTGGCCCCTTGGAGAAGGGGCGGCGAAGCCGGGGATAGAATGCCTCGAAGAGGCATAATCAGCACCAGCGGTATGAAATTTTATGTGAGACTATCCGTTATGGAACAGTAACTGCCAACTGCGAACTGCCTACTGCCAACTTCCCCCAGTCACTCGATAATATGTAAAAATAAATAAAAGGAGAAGCTATGAAAATCCTACTTGCAGAAGACGAAAAAGCCCTTTCCGATGCCGAAGTGGCTGTGCTTCGCCATTTCCAATACGAAGTCACACCCGCCTATGACGGCGAAGAAGCCTGGGAAAAAGCCCAAGAAGACAGCTTTGACTGCATCGTCCTAGACATTATGATGCCCAAAATGGACGGCATCGAAGTACTCAAAAAAATCAGAGCCAGCGGAGACGTGACGCCAGTGATTATGCTGACCGCCAAAACCGAAGTAGACGATCGCATCACTGGCCTAGACGCCGGCGCGGACGATTATTTGACGAAACCTTTCGCCATGGGAGAATTTCTTGCTCGCATTCGCTCCATGACCCGAAGAGCTAGCGCCTTTACCCCAAAAGAACTGAAACTAGGCAACGTAGCGCTCAACGTAGAAGAACAAGAACTCTCCTCCTCCAGCGCCGTTCGCCTGGGCAGCAAAGAAACCAAACTGATGAAACTCCTCATGATGAATGAAGGCAAAGAACTCACCACAGAAGAAATCCTCACCCGCGTCTGGGACGACGAACCGGATATTTCCAAAGACATCGTGTGGATGTATATTTCCTTCTTAAGAGAAAAACTAGAAGCTATACATGGAAATATCGAAATCGAAGGAACTGAAGGTGGCAGTTACAAAATAATTAGGAATTAGAAATGAGGAGTGAGGAATGGTGGTGGCGGCGCACAAAATTTGAAAGCGCCGCAGAATTTTAACAATGTTTCACGTGAAACATGACGATAAGCTAAATTATAAAAAGGGGTATTGGGGCGCTTTACAAATTGTGCGCCCCTTCCATCATTCCTAATTCCTAATTCCTCATTTCTAATTGCTTTTCCCGTTTCCCGTGAAACATGACATCTTTGAAACCGGAGAGATCCTATGGATATGATCAAAAAATTACACCGCAAATTCATCTTACTCGCCACGCTGGCGGTGTGCATCATTGTGGTGGTGGCCTTGAGCGTCATCAATGGCATTTTGTACCTTGCTATGAAAGACGACATCCACTCCATGCTGACCTATATTTCCGATAACGGCGGCAGTGTGAGCGAACAGCGGCGCCCGGTGAATCAGGGCTGGTTCACCGATGGAAATTGGGCCGATGACACACCGGAATTTACCTACCAGACTCGCTATTTCTCTATCCTGCTCGATAGTGACGGGACGGCCAAAGTGATTAACGTCAATCACATCGCTGCCTTTACCGCCAAAGAAGCGGTGCAAGTGGCGATTTCGGCGGTTCATACAGGACTGCGGGAAGGCTTTTTCAAAAAAGACCGGGCCAGCTACGCTTACTACATCAGCGAAAACGATTCGGGGGATTACCTGGTGGTCATTATGGACTGCACCCGCGATTTGTATGCCATCAATGCCTTTTTGAAATATTCTGCCCTCTTCGGCCTGCTGTGCATTCTTCTCTTCGTGTGCATCGTGACCGTACTTTCCAAACGAGCCATCCGTCCTTTCGTGCAAAATATGGAAAACCAGAAACGATTCATCACCAACGCCAGCCACGAACTCAAAACCCCAGTGGCTATTATTTCTGCCAATGCAGAAGCCATGGAACTGATCAATGGCAAGAATGAATGGACCGGAAATATTTTGAACCAAGTGAAACGATTGTCCCTCCTCATCAACGACATGGTTCTCCTTTCCAAAATTGGAGAAAGCTCTGCCAAAGACGTCGTTTTGCAAGATACCGATTTGTCACTGGCTGTTTGTAACGGCGCCGCTGGATTTCGCCAGATGATTCAAGACCAGGGAAAAACATTGGACGTGGATGTAAAAGAGTCCCTTCACGCCATGGCAGAGCCCAAACTCTTCGGAGAAATCGTTAGCATCCTGTTGGACAACGCCACCAAGTACTGCGATGACAAAGGAAATATCAAAGTTACCTTGCAATCCAAGAAAAATGGCAAAGGCGCTATCTTGTCCGTTTCTAATACCTATAAAGAGGGCAAAGGCGTGGACTACGACCAATTCTTCGAACGCTTCTACCGCGGCGACACCTCCCACAATAGCCAAAAAGCAGGATACGGCATCGGCCTCTCCATGGCAAGAGACATGACGAAATTGATGAAAGGCTCGATGGCGGTTTCTTACAAAGGAGAAACCATTACCTTTAGTGTGATGTTGGAGAAATAGGATATTATGTTGCTACTATCGCTGGAGACCTTTTGCGTTTCATGTGAAACGTTATAGTGGGCAGTTAGCGGTTAGCAGTAGGCAGTATTTGTTAAACATAGAACAAATCGTCATTTCGACCGATGGGATTTGTGCGAGAAGACAATATCGAACAAAGCGACTATGTGAGACAAAAGTGGAGAAATCTTGAGACTCTTTCCAAAGCGCTCTTTTTCAAAGTTTCATGTGAAACATGCAGCTATCGAAATCATCCCTAGCGCGTGGCCACTTGGAGAAGGGGCGGCGAAGCCGGGGATAGAATGCCTCGAAGAGGCATAGTGAGCACCAGCGGTATACTTCACCAGCTATACGAAAAGCGAACTCGGTATCCTAATCCCCAATCCCTAATCCCTAGCCACTTATATCACTGCCAACTGCAAACTGCCTACTGCCAACTTTTACAAAAAACATA
>CAVBRV010000038.1:0-10343 GCA_963597965.1 Paludibacteraceae bacterium
GTGACTGGTGACTAGTGACTGGTGACTAGTGACTGGTGACTAGTGACTGGTGACTGGTGACTGGTGACTGGTGACTAGTGACTGGTGACTGGTGACTGGTGACTGGTAGCTAGGGATTAGGTTATGATTCTACTGATTTTGGTTTATGTTATAAGGGAAAATGCCGTTAGTATAAAGGTTATGAAGGGTTACGGAAGTAGCCTTTTGTAGCCTTTTTTATTTTGGGGATTGTTGTCGGTTGTTTGTTGTTAGTTGTTGGGGTTCAAACAACCAGCAACAAACAACTAACAACAAAGAGTACACAGAAATCTGTTAAACATCGAGAATATGAATTATCAAGGATTCACGAATTGCAAAGTAGTGCTTCTTTGGGTAAATCGTCATTTCGACCGATGGGATTTGTGCTTGATGAATCTATCCTGTAGTTCGGGTCTATGTTAGACAGAAGTGGAGAAATCTTGTGGGGATAATGCTATTTTCGATAGTGCCACAAGATTTCTCCACTTTTGTCTAACATAGCCATCGAAAAACGATAGACCCATCAAGCACGAATCCCATCGGTCGAAATGACATTAGATGTGATGCCACTACCCTTACCTTAACAGCGTTATTTCCAAAGGAAAGAGATTTCTCAAATCTCAAATCTCAAATCTCAAATCTCAATTCTCAATTCTCAAATCTCAAGTCCTAATCCCTAGCTACTAATCCCTAGTCCCTAGTCACCAGTCACTAGTCACCAAAGAACCATCAAAATTCCCCTTGACATTCTACACCCTGAATGCTATTCTAATATCGTAAGTTAGCACTCGAAAATAGTGAGTGCTAATAATTAGGGTGATACATATGGCACGAAAAATCAATCAATACGATGACATCCCTTGTGGTGTCAATGAACTGAATGAAAGAAAGAGACGGATTCTCTGGGCTGTGGTGCAGGATTATGCAGAAACAGCAGAACCAGTAGGGTCTCGTACCATTGCCAAAAAGTATGATTTAGGGGTTTCCAGTGCGACCATTCGCAATGAAATGCAAGATTTGGAAGACGAAGGATACTTGGAGCAGCCCCATACTTCGGCAGGCCGAGTTCCATCGATCAAAGGGTATCGTTTCTATGTGGATTGGCTGATGCAGCCGGTAGCGATTTCTAATGATGAAAAATCCATGATTGACCATATGCTGATGGACCATGTCAGCAAGGTGGATGAAATTTTTAGAAATATGGCGAAAGCCGTGGCTGCCCTGACCCATACCTTATCGGTGGCTGCTTCGGCAGAGCAAAAGAAGAAATTCAACTATATCCGGTTCCTTCCGTTAGAAGGAAAACGGGCGATTTTACTGGTGGTCACGGATCATGGGGATGTGTCCAATGCGGTGGTGCAGATTCCGAAAGGATCCACTTTCGATGAGATGCAGCTCCTAGCAGACAAGCTGAACCATTTCCTTCATGGCAGGGAAATCGATAGCACCGATGAGGCGTTGATCCTTTCCTTCCAGAAAGAAATCGAACGGGACTTATCGCCTTTTATGCATGTGTTCCAAGCCTTGCAGCAAGCCATGCGGCCACAAAAAGAAGTGTATTCCGGTGGCGCATCCCAGCTGATTGAACAACCAGAGTTCAAGAGCGTGGAACGAATGCAAGACATTTTGCATTTGTTAGAGCAGCGGGACATGCTAGAAAGCATGCTTCTCTCCTCGTCAGACCAGCCCATTGCGGTGCATATCGGGACGGAGAATCAACTCAAGTCCTTCTCTGATTTGTCCATCGTGCGTGCCCAATTCACATCCGGCGGACGTGTGCTCGGTTCGGTAGCCGTGGTCGGTCCGACCCGCATGCAATATAGTAAGATTATCAGTATGATGCAGTTCATGCAGCAAAGACTAGATACGTTGCTGAAGAAATAGCAGCCGTTTGGCTGGTGTATTCATAGAGATAAAAATCATAGATGTTATAGTAGCTAGGGATTGGGGATTAGGGATTAGGAAGAAAGGAAACCTAATCCCTAGCCACTAGTCCCTAATCCCTAGAATTGTAAGGAGGCTCTTGGATGAAAGAAGAAAAGAAAAAAGTGAATGTCGAAGAACCGAAAGATAAGAAAGAAGTAGAAAAGGAAATGCCAAAGCCCACGGCGGAAGAGCTAGCGGGGCAGGTAGAATTCCTGACGAAGCAAGTGGTGGATGCGAAGAAAGAAGCGGAAGAAGCCAAGAACAAGGCGGAAGCGGCGGAAGCCAAATTGCAAACCGCCCTGTCCCAATATGTACGGCTCCAAGCGGATTTCGATAATTTCCGCCGCCGCACCAGAGAGGCAGAAGCCAAGGCAGCCGATACCCACACCGCAGATACACTGAAAAAGTTCCTGCCGGTGTTGGACAATTTCGACTTGGCCTTGACCCACATGCAGAAAGAAAATGCGGACGCCGCTTATGTGAAAGGCTTTGAACTGTTGCAAAAGCAGCTGGTAAAAATCATGGATGACTTCGGCGTCAAGGAAATTGAGTCCAAAGGCAAGACCTTTGATCCCCATTTCCACGAAGCGGTCATGATGGTGGAATCGGACGAATTGGACGATGAAACCATTGCCATGGTCTTCCAGAAAGGTTATTTGTACAAAGACGAAGTCCTAAGACCAGCAAAGGTGCAGGTTGTGAAGAATAGCTGAGAATCCGCTTTTCTAACAATGTATTGATAACAAAGTGGATTTAGTAGCTAGGGACTAGGGATTGGGGATTAGGATGTACGTCCTAAAATCTAATCCCTAATCCCTAATCCCTAGCTACTATTCCCTGAAAAACATATTTCCACAATGATAAAGATATAGATTCCGATGTAGATCACAAAAAAGAAAGGAAGAATTTACAATGTCTAAAGTAATTGGTATTGATTTGGGCACTACGAACTCTGTTGTTGCTGTCATGGAAGGCGGCGAACCTGTGGTCATTCCGAACGCCGAAGGTTCTCGTTTGACACCTTCTGTTGTTGGTTTCTCCAAGACCGGAGAAAGATTGGTCGGCCAGCTCGCAAAGCGCCAGGCTGTTTCCAATCCACATCGCACCATCGTTTCCATTAAACGTCATATGGGTAGCGATTACAAAGTTACCATCGATGACAAATCCTACACCCCACAGGAAATTTCCGCTATGATTCTGCAGAAATTGAAAGTCGATGCAGAAGCATACCTGGGCGAAAAAGTCAATGATGCCGTTATCACTTGCCCGGCATATTTCACCGATGCCCAGCGTCAGGCTACCAAAGATGCTGGTAAGATTGCAGGACTCAACGTTCTCCGTATCATCAACGAACCAACCGCATCCTCCCTGGCTTATGGCTTGGACAAGATTAAAGACGGCAAGGAACATCGTTTCCTCGTATACGACCTGGGCGGCGGCACATTCGATGTATCTATCCTGAACCTGGCTGACGGCGTATTTGAAGTCGAAGCTTCCAATGGTAACGGCCATCTGGGCGGCGATGATTTCGATGCTCGTGTCATGGACTGGATTGCTGCGAAATTCAAAGAACAGAATGGCTTTGAACTGAAACGTGACCCCATGACCAACCAGAGATTGAAAGAAGCAGGCGAAAAAGCAAAGATTGAACTGTCCTCTGTCATGTCCACCGACATTAACCTGCCATTCATCACCATCGATTCCAATGGTCAGCCCGTTCACTTCGATGCTACCCTGACCCGTGCAGAATTTGATAGAATCACCGAAGACCTGGTACAGGCTACGGTAGAACCAATCGACCTGGCTATGAAAGATGCTGGTGTTTCCATCAATGACATCGACAAAGTCCTCTTGGTCGGCGGTTCTTCTCGTATCCCCGCTGTACAGACCTTGATTAAGAATAAATTTGGCAAAGAACCATCCAAAGGTGTGAACCCGGATGAATCCGTTGCTGTAGGCGCTGCTATTCAGGCCGGCGTCCTCAAAGGTGAAGTCAAAGACGTACTGCTCTTGGATGTGACCCCACTGTCCCTGGGCATTGAAACCCTGGGCGGCGTCTTCACCACTATGATTAAGAGAAATACCACCATCCCGACTTCTAAGTCCCAGGTATTCTCCACCGCTGCAGATAACCAGCCTTCCGTAGACATTCATGTCCTCCAGGGCGAACGTCCAATGGCGGCTGACAACAAGACCCTGGGCCGCTTTGAACTCTCCGACATTCCACCGGCTCCACGGGGCGTACCGCAGATTCAGGTCACCTTCGATATCGATGCGAACGGTATCGTTCATGTATCTGCTAAGGATCTGGGCACTGGCAAGGAACAGAAGATTGATATTACCTCCTCCACGGGCCTGTCCGATGAAGAAATTCAGAGAATGCAGGATGACGCTAAGGCTCATGAAGAAGAAGATAAGAAACGTAAAGAAGGCATCGAAGCCAAGAACAACGCCGAAGCTCTGATTTACCAGGCTGAAAAGACGGTCAAAGAACTGGGCGACAAAGCCGATGCAGCTAAGGTCAAAGAAATCAACGACGCTGTAGCGAAATTGAAAGAAACCATCAAAGGCGACGACGTAGAAAAGATCAAAGCCGATGCAGAAGCTCTGACCAAGCCGCTCCATGAGTTGACTGAAAAACTCTATCAGCAGGCACAGCAAGCCCAGCAGGCCGCACAGGCTGCCGGTGCTCAGCAGGGACCACAGCAGGGCCCGCAGGCTGGTGCTAAAAAAGCCGATGACAATGTAGTCGATGCGGATTACAAAGTTGTGGATGATGATAAGAAATAATAATTGGTGACTAGTAGACTGGTGACTAGTGACTGGTATTAGGGTGTATCCTAGTCACCAGTCACTAGTCCCGAGTCACCTTTTCCAAAAAGGTTCTGAAGGTTCTTCAGGTTCTGATGAAAAGAACCGAGAACCTTCAGAATTTTTCGCGTTATAATGATGACTAGGGTAATGCATGACTAGCGCCTCGTCTCCCCCTTTGGGGGGAGAATTAAAGAGGGGGCATGCCAAGCGATATGAAAAGCATTGTGGAAATATTCCCTGTTTGTTTATCTCACATACTCTTAATAATCGCTAGTGCAGCCCCCTCAGCCTTCGGCAGCTCCCCCCAGAGGGGGAGCCAAGGGGTTAGCATTCAATCCCTTTATTTCATAAAAAGGAATGAAATCAATGGCAAACAGCAAGGATTACTACGACGTCCTTGGGGTCGATAAAAACGCGACCGAGGATGATATTAAAAGAGCCTACCGCAAACTGGCACGCAAATACCATCCCGACCTGAACAAGGACAATCCAAAAGCCGCAGAAGAAAAGTTCAAGGAAGTCAATGAAGCCTACCATGTCCTTTCTGATGCGGATAAAAGAGCCCAGTATGACCAGCTCGGTCACGATGCCTTCACCCAGGCTGCCAGCGGCGGCGGTGCGGGTGGATTTGGCGGATTCGGTCAAGGCGGCTTTGGAGGCTTCGGCGGCCAAGGCGGTTTCGGTGGATTCGACATGGGCGATATTTTCGACATGTTCACCGGCGGCAGCCGTAGAAGAAGCAACGGACCAGAACAGGGCGCTGACCTTCGCTACGACATGGAAATCACCCTGCGCGAAGCGGCAACGGGCGTAAAGAAGAAATTCACCGTCACGAAAAACGACACCTGTGACCATTGTCACGGCAGCGGAGCCGAACCCGGTTCTTCCGTAGACACCTGCCCCGATTGCCACGGCACCGGCCAGCAGCGAGTGGTACGCAATGGTCCCTTCGGACAGATGGTGAATATCATCACCTGCCAGCACTGCCAAGGTACAGGCAAGATTATTAGAAATAAGTGCAACAAGTGCCATGGTACTGGCACCGTCAGAAAACAGAAGACCATCGAAGTCAATGTACCCGCTGGTGCTGACACTGGCGTCCGCATGCGTGTTTCCGGTGAAGGGGAACCAGGCAAACGAGGCGGCCCGAAGGGAGATTTGTACGTATACATTTACGTCAAAGACGATCCTGAATTTGAACGAGACGGAGATGACCTCTACCGCAGCGTAGATATTTCCTTCCCCACCGCTGCTTTGGGCAGCACCATCAAAGTGAAGACGCTCGATAAAGAAGTGGAACTGAAAATCCCAGCTGGCACCCAGAGTGGTACGAGATTCCGTATCGCCGGTGAAGGCATGCCACACCTGCAGTCCACCAGGAAGGGAAACCTTTATGTAGAAGTGCGGGTGGTCGTACCGAAACGGCTGAAGGAAGAACAGAAAGAAGCCCTTCTGAACTACGCGCATCAGATGGGCGAAGATTGTGCCCAGTATAAGGGGAAGAGTTCTTGGTTGGATAAGATTATTGATAAGTTTATCTGAGTTTAGTTAGCAGTTTGCAGTAGGCAGTTGGCCGTATTATAGGTGACTGGTAGACTAGTGACTGGTGACTAGGAAGTGAAAAAGAGGAAAACGAAGTGGGAGATCATTTCGTTTTCCTCTTTTTGGCGTTACAAGTTGGCGGTATGCGGTTTGCAGTTGGCAGTATGTGCTGGTGATGATAGCGGAAGAAGCAATAGCGGAAAGCCCCCTTTCGCTGAAAGGGGGGCAGGGGGGATAGCCCGCAGTAGCGGGATGAAATGATGTGTTTATATAACGGTATAAGGCGTTCCCCCTTGGAGAAGGGGGCCAGGGGGATAGAGTGCTTCGTTAGAAGCACATCCCACTTTAGCGGTATAAATCTCCATGTCAGGCAATCCTCATCAAGCACACATACCGCTTTTCCTGTAATATGTCCCTTCGGGCCATTCTATATTAGGACCGAGTTCGCTTATCATACAATAGTGAAGTATATCGCTAGAGCTGCCCCCTCAGCCTTCGGCAGCTCCCCCGACAGGGGAGCCGAGACAGCGGTGTAAACTTACTTACTCGGCTTCGCCGCCCCTTCTCCAAGGGGCAACATGCTAGTGCTGCTACTGTTTTATGGCACATTATTTCAGAAAACGAATTACGAGCAACCACTATTTAACCCCAAACTGAATTTCGTAGGGTATGGTTTTGAGGTGCTGATGCAATTTTAATATATGGAGAGACAAAAAGTTGAAACTTCATGTTGTGATTTTTCCCCCTTTCTGCAATGTATATAGTAGAGGGGAAAATCAATCCACTTCCACCTAGGGCTGCCTGGTTTTATTTCTGGCATGGTAAATTGTACTCTGGAGACCATGTCAAGAAAAAAAGAAGCAGTTGATCAGGAAGAGGACAACTTTTTCTCTCCTGGCTGATGGTTGTTTCATAGGAAACGATTTTCAAAAGAGACTTCATCGTTAGAATGTACTTGCTAGCGGTATTTCTAAAAATGAATCTCCTGCGAAAATCCAGCTAGCGTTTCCAACAACTAACAACTATCAACCAACAACAAGTAAGACAAAAACACGGACCTTCCGTTATACCTCCATAGCAGGCTGACTTTGACGACCAGTTTGGAGCGCCCTTGGGCAGAGAGAAACAGAGAAATCTGATTTCACCAATCTTCCCATCCGGCATGCGCCTTCGCCGTATTCATTGTGACCTCTCCCTGGACATTCCACACGGATTTCTATCCGTGTTTTTGTCGTGTCTGGAATAGTTGGCGGTAAGCAGTAGGCAGTTAAACGTTCAAACTTCCCGCAGAAGAGATGCCACTTTCTATTGATACAGTATGACACCAAGCCATATTTAAATACAGATGATAGGCCCATCGGGCATCTCCCCCATCGGGGGAGAAATAAAAAGAGGGGGTGCATTTCCCTCGGCCGTAAGGCCGGTTGTATGGTTTTATAAATACTAAGCGATGTGAAAATATTTTGACACTTACCAAATAGTGTTATTTATATCGCTTTGTATTTAGAAAACCATACAACCAGCCTACGGCTGTGGGAAATGCACCCCTTTTGGTGCCTTCGGCCCCACCTTTCCCCCGGAGGGGGAACTGTCCTATGGACCTATCATTGGTATTTAAAACCGTTGAATTGAATCGCGGTTATCGAAATGAAACATTATTTCAAAGGTAGGAACTTTGCGTTATAATAAAACCAACAACAATCAACTAACCAAAAGGAGACTCCTATGGCACAGAGCGATACATTGATAGAAAACGTTGGCAGAAATTCCAATGATACTGCCGCATTGGTATGGTCCGTGGCAGATGACCTAGTGGGGGCGTACAAACCGCACGAATACGGTCTCGTCATTCTTCCTATGACTGTCATCAAGCGGTTTCATGACTGCCTCTTACCGACACACCAGAAAGTGTTAGACACCTATAAGAAAGTAGAAAAACTAGCGGTGAAAGACGGATTTCTTAGGAAAGCATCGGGCTATCAATTTTACAATACCAGTCCTTTCACTTTTGAAACCCTTTTGGCGGACCCAGAAAATATGGTGGACAATTTCAAAGCCTATCTGAATGGATTCTCTGACAATGTACAAGACATTCTCTCTCGCATGGACTTTGACGCCCAAATCAAACACATGGAAGAAGCGGGACTTCTCTACCAAGTCATTTCCGACTTCTACACGGACAAAGGGGATTTCTCACCAGAAAAAATCAGTGCGGTGGACATGGGCTATGTCTTTGAAAACTTAGTTCGCCGGTTTTCTGAATCCTACAATGAAGAAGCGGGGGCCCACTTCACCAGCCGTGACATCATTTACCTCATGAGTGACCTCCTGGTCGCTGCCGACGAAGATGCTTTTTCGGGAGATAGCCTCACCAAGACCGTCTATGATATGACTATGGGCACGTCCCAGATGCTGACTTGCATGGAAGAACGACTGAAACAGCTGGACAAAGACGCCGATGTGACGGTTTTCGGACAAGAATTTAATCCCTTCACCTTCGGCATCGCCAAAGCAGATATGCTCATCCGTGGGGGCGATCCGGATAATATGCAATTTGGCGATACCCTATCGGATGATAAATTTACGGGCTACCAGTTTGACTATGTCATCAGCAATCCGCCTTTTGGCATACCCTGGAAGCGGGAAGAAAAAGAAGTGGAAGCAGAATACAAGAAAGGCACCGCAGGTCGTTTTGCACCAGGGCTCCCAGCCAAAGGGGACGGGCAGCTGCTCTTCCTTTTGAATGGCTTATCGAAACTGAAAGACAAGGGGGAAATGGCCATCATCCAGAATGGCTCCTCCCTCTTCAATGGAGACGCCGGCTCTGGCCCTTCGGAAATACGACGCTACCTCATCGAAAACGACTGGCTTGATGCCATTGTGCAGCTCCCGAATAACGCTTTTTACAATACCGGCATCGCCACCTATATCTGGCTCGTGCTGAAAGAGAAACCGAAATCCCATCAGGGGAAAGTCGCTCTCATCGACGCCTCTCTCTGCTGCGCTGCCCGTCGGAAAAATATTGGCTCCAAAAATGTGGACATCACCAAAGCCTGCCGGGACCTCATCGTGAAAGCCTACGGCGCTTATACCGATGATACCTACCAGGGCACGGATGAAAATGGAAAAGAAATTACACTGAAAACCCACATCATGGATGCGGTGGACTTGGGATATAACAAGATTGTCGTGGAAACGCCACTCTTCGATGAGAAGGGGGACGTGGTGATGAAGAAACAGAAACCAGTGCCGGACAAAAGCAAAAGAGACACGGAGAACGTGCCGCTCGCCGAAGACATCGACGCCTACTTGGCAAGAGAAGTGCTTCCCTACAACCCGCACGCTTGGATTGACCGGACCAAGACGAAAGTGGGCTACGAAATCCCCTTCACTCGGACTTTCTATGAATACCAGAAACTAGAGCCCTCCGAAGTCATCGCCGCTCGTATTGAAGCCCATGAAAAGAGTTTGATGGAGAAATTGCAGAATCTTTTCGGAGGGAAATGATGAGAGCAGAGACGGAAATGAAGGATAGCGGAATCGAATGTGTAGGGAAAATACCAACAACTTGGACTACAAGAAGAATAAAATATCTCTTTACCGAAAGAAATGAAAAAGTAGAAGGTGCAGAAGCGAATGAATTGCTTTCTGTATCAGAATATTATGGAGTATCTCCACGCAATGAACATATAGAATCGGGGGAAACATTAGTTAGAGCGGAATCTTTAAAAGGATATAAGAGATGCAAAAAGAATGACTTGGTATCTAATATTATGCTTGCATGGAAAGGTGCTATGGGAATTTCAAAGTACAACGGAATAGTAAGTCCGTCGTATTGCGTTTATACGCCGGTAGCAAATATTTGTCCGCAATATTATCACTATTTGTTTAGGACAGATGCCTACAAAAATTTATTTAAGCGATATTCCACTGGTATTGTAGAATCCCGTTTAAGATTATATACAGATCAGTTTGGCGCAAGGAGAGCTATAGTTCCACCTTTATCTGAACAACAAGCCATAGCGGATTATCTGGATACCATC